>NZ_JBEZLL010000031.1:0-121129 GCF_040652135.1 Streptomyces sp. NPDC048295 | reverse complement strand
TCCTTCGGCTCCGGCGCCGACGGCGTCGCCTCCCCCGTCGGACAGGGCGGCGAAGACCCCATCAAGCTCTCCGGCTCCGCCGTCGCGTACGCCGGTATCAACCCCAAGACCACCGACGGCGAAGGCGGCACGCAGTTCGGCAACGTCATCATCTCCACCACCGAGGACGACCCCAACCCCGCCGAGCTCGAACTCCCCGACATGGCCACCGTGGACCAGCCCGTCGTCACCAACTGGTCCACCAACCGCAACGAGACCATCCCCCGCGTCATCTGACCAACCGGCCCCCACCGCCCGGAACTCGAACTCCCGCGAAGTCCCCCCGCGCGCGGTGGTGCCCGACACACGCGGGAGGTACGCCGATGGGACGGTGCAGGTTCAGGAAGCAGCGGCGTGACCGGCAGCCGGCCGCCTGCATGCTCGTCCTGCCCCGCTGACGGCTACCGCTTCGTCGGGGCCGTGCCGCAGAACTCCGCCTCGACCAACTTCTGGGTGTCACCGGTCCAGTCGGCATTGAAGTTCGCGGCGATGGAGTGCTCCCCGTCCCGGGTGACCTGGGCCTCGGAATGCGACCCGTGGATGCCGCCGTTGTGCCCCCAGACCTCCTTGCCGCAGCTCAGCTTCTGCCTCATGAGACCGAGCCCGTAACCGAAGCCGGGCAGGTCGGGAGAGATCTGGACGGTGTCGGTCATCTCCCGCATCCCGGCCGCGGGAAGCAGCCGGCCCTTGAGCAGCGCACGGTAGAAGGTCTGCAGGTCGTTCGAGTCGGAGATCACCTCGCCGGCGGCGCTGGCGATGCTCGGATTGAGTTCGGTGACGTCGTACGTGGGTCCACCGGTCTCGGGGATGAGCTTGGAGTAGGCGCGGGAGTTCGGCTCGGGCAGGCGGGAGTCGGTGCCGGGCACGGAGGTGGCGCGCAGCTTGAGCGGCTTGATGATCCGGTTCTCGATCTCCTTGCCGTAAGGACGTCCGGTCACCTTCTCGACGACCATCCCGGCCAGCACGAAGTTGGTGTTGGAGTACTTCCAGTCCGTCCCGGGGGCGAAGTCGGGCTTGTGCGCCATCGCGACGGCGACGATCTGCTTCGGGGTCCAGGTGTCATAACGGTGTCGCAGGAAGCCGGGGCCGAAGATCTTCTCCTGGAGGGCCGGGTCGTCGGTGTAGTTGTAGATGCCGCTGGTGTGGTTGAGCAGCTGGCGGATGGTGATCTTCCGCCCGTCGTTCCCGTGTCCGCGCACCACACCGGGCAGCCACTTCTCGACCGTGTCGTCGAGGTCGAGCCGGCCCTCGCCCTGGAGCTGGAGCAGGACGGTGGCGGTGAAGGTCTTGGTGATGGATCCGACCCGGAAACGATCGCCCGACTTCCGCTCGCCCGCGGTGCCGGACCAACGGGTCTTTCCGTCACGGGTCTGCGCGACGGCCCCGGGCACGCCCTCGGCGACGGCCGCGTCCAGGGCCCGCTGGGTGGCGGCGTGAGACGGCCTGGCCGGCGGCGCGGCGGCCACGGCGGGCGCGGCGAGCGCGGTGACGGTGATCCCGGCGACGATTCCGGCGGCGAGGAGGGTACGGACGCTACGTGCGGCTGACATGCGGGCTCCCGTGATCGTGAACTGCGGTCACGGCAGGGGACCTTGGAGGCGAGCAGCGGGTTGATCCCGGTCGGGACGGTTGAGCCATTCTCAGCCGTTCCCACTCCGCATCCGTCGGATCACCCCGCCCCACGCCCACAACAACGCCCCGGGCTACGTTCCTAGCGGGCGCAGGTCAGGTCCTTCGCGGGCAGCCGGCCCGTGGTCAGGTACCGCGTGACGTCGGCGTCCGCACAGGACGGGCCGGCCACCACCACGCCGTGGCCCTCACCGCCGGCCACCGTGATCATCCGCGCGCCGTGCAGCGCCCGGCGCATGCCCTGTGCCATGGCCAGCGTCGCCTGCGGGTCCCACTGGTTCTGCACGATCAGCGCGTCGACGTCGTTGTTCACCACGGTGGCCGGCTCCCTTGCAACCGACTTCCAGAACGCGCACGGCTGAATGTTGGCCCCCAGGTCGCCGGCCAGCGGGTACGTGGCTCGGTCCCGGATCACGTCCCGGCGGTACTGCTCGGGGTTGCGCGGCCAGCTGCGGGTGTCGCCGCAGAAGAGACCCCATACGACGGCGGACGCGTTGTCCGCCGGAACGTCCGCGGTGAACGACCCCGCGTCGGCGGACCGGACCGGGGCGGAGCCGGGTTCCGCCGATCCGGCCGACACCGCCGACGCGGTCAGCGTGGCCGGCGCGGGCGGTCCGCCCTCGGCCGCGGCCTTCAGCCCGACGATCCACGGGGTGACGGCCTCGACGTGGACGAACGCGTTGTACGCGGAACGGATGGCGCCGCCGCTGAGCGCCCCGCCCTCCGTCGGGACGGGCGTGCGGTCGGCGTGGGCGATGAGCTCCCAGTACGTCTTCCGGACCTCCGCCGGAGTCGAGCCCAGCCCGTACGTGGCGTTGCGTGCGGCGGCCCACTCGGTCCACCGGGTGAAGGCGAGTTCGGCCGCTGCCGACCAGCCCCGGAACAGCCCTCGCCACACGAGCGTCGGATCGAGTGCGCTGTCGAGCACGAACCGGTCCGAGCGCTGGGGGAACATCTGCGTGTAGACGGCCCCCAGATAGGTGCCGTACGAGTACCCGAAGTAGGAGATCTTCTTCTCTCCCAGTGCCGCCCGGACGACGTCCATGTCCCGTGCCGTGTTGCGGCTGGTGATGTGCGGCAGCACGTCCCCCGCCTTGGCCCAGCACTTGTCGGCCACCGTGCGGGCCCGGGCCACGTCCTTTGCGAACGTCTTTGCGGTGTAGGGGTGCCGGACGGTCTGTTCGTCGTCCGTCAGGCCGCAGCCGATCGGTGCACTCTGCCCGACCCCGCGCGGGTCGAAGCCGATCAGGTCGAACCGCTCCCGTACCTCGGTCGGCAGCAGCGACTCCATCTCCGCGGGCATGGTCAGCCCCGGAACGGCCGGTCCCCCGGGATTCATCAGCAGCACGCCGTGCCGCTCCTTCGCGCTGCCCGCCTTGATCCGCGATATCGCGAGGTCGATCTTCCGGCCCCCGGGGGCGCTGTAGTCCAGCGGCACCTTGACCTTCGCGCACTCCAGGGCCGTCGGCCGGCCCGTGTCGCAGCGTTCCCAACGGAGTTTCTGCTGCGCGTACTGCTGGAGCGGATCCCCCGCCGCTGACGCCGTCACGGGGGTGAGCGCTGCCATCACGGTCGTCACCGCGCCGACCGTCAGCACGGAAATCGTTCGGGCGCCTCGTAGAGCCATGCCAGTCCTCTGTGCAGAATCGGTGTCTCGGATTGCCTCCAGTCTCTGTTCGGCCCCACTCGTGCCCGTACGGCCCGGGGATGGGCTCGTGATCCAACTGGTGGAGTAGGACGCCGCGCCACCGTCCTGCTGGAGTCCTGCCCCTCGTCGTTCCTCTCTCCGGGTCGGCGGCCGACCGGCCACCAAGTTCTTGCCGGTGGCGAGCGCCTCGGGAGCGGCGGTGGCGGACCAGGACGAGGCCTCGGCCCGGTCGGCGCGGATCTCCCTCCCCTAGGGGTTAGGAGAGGGATGCCCGGCCTCGTACCCTTCTGCGAAGGTGACGCCCCGTTGCGCCTCGGCCGACTTCACCGGGCGGTGGCCAGCTCGGCCCACACCGTCTTGCCTACACCCCGGTCCTTCACGCCCCACGCGGTCGCCAGCGCATCGACCAGGTGCAGGCCAAACCCGGACTCCGCGCCGGGACGGGAGGGCCTCACCTCCGGCTCCCGTTCCCCTCGCGCGTCCGACACCTCGATACGGAGCGTGTCCGCGACGACGGTGAGCCGGAGCTCGAAGTCCCGCCCCGGCACCAGCCCGTGAAGCACCGCGTTGGCCGCCAGCTCCGACACGATCACGGCGGCGTCCCCGGAGAGCTCGCTCCCGTACGGCACACCCCATGCGTCGAGTTGGTGGAGGGCAAGCCGACGGGCGAGCCGGGCGCCCCGACGGGTGGCGCTGAAGCGTTGGGCGAACTCGGCGCCCGCAAGGGTGATTTCGGCGTTCATGTGACTCAGCGTGTCCGGTTGCTCGTACGCTGACCAGGAATGACACCTCGACGCCGAGTAGCCGTACGGGCACGCCCGGTCGGCTGTACGGGGCGTCGGCCGTGACCGGGCGAACAGAGAGCGGTGCGGGGCGGATGGCGAACGCGGAACGCGAAGAGAGGCCGGAGCGGCCGGCCGAATCGGATGGAACGGCGCACCTCTTCAAAGCGCTGGGCAAACAGATCAAGGTGCTGCGCGAACGCGCGGGGATGAGCCAGAAGGACCTGGGCGTCGCGGCCCACTGCGGGGAAGACCTGATCTCGGCGATGGAGCGGGGCGTACGTACGCCGCAGCCGGAGTTCCTGATCCGTGTGGACCCGCTCCTCAATGCGGGTGGGGTGCTCCGCGCTGCCGTCGACGAGGTGCGGGAGGCACTGGCGCGGGCGCGCACTCGACATCCGGAGTGGTATCGCAACTACGCGAAGCTGGAGGCGGACGCAGTACAGCTCTACGTCTACAACAACCAGTCCGTGCCTGGGCTGCTTCAGACCGAGGCCTACGCGCGGGCTCTCTTCACACAGTGGCGACCCCTGCTCAGTGAAGAGACCATCGACCAGCGAGTGGCTGACCGGCTCGACAGACAGCAGGTTTTCGCCCCGTGGCCTTCGCCGACGTTCCACTTCATTCTGGACGAGAGCGTGCTGATGCGCCCCATCGGCGGCCGGGACGTTCATCGGGAACAGCTGCGGAAGCTCTTGCACATTGGCCGCCTGCGGACGGTACAGATTCAGCTGATGCCACTCGACCGCACGGAACAGCCCAGCCTGGACGGCCCATTCACGCTGGTCACGCCTAGGGGGAAGCAACAGGTGGCCTACCTGGAGATCCACACGTACCCGAAACTGATCACCGCTCTGGAGGAGGTCCGCGTGCTGGCCGTCCGCTATGGAATCATCCAGTCGGCGGCTCTCACACCGCGGGAGTCGCTGGCCGCGATCGAGAAGATGCTGGGAGACGTATGAACACCGAGCAGCTCCGCTGGTTCAAAAGCAGCTACAGCAGCGGCGGCGGCGGCGAGTGCGTCGAGGTCGCCACCTGCCCCACCACCATCCACGTCCGCGACTCCAAGAACACCCAGGGCCCCCACCTCGATGTCACCCCCGCCACCTGGTCCGCGTTCGTCACGTACGCGCGTCAGGGCTGATCACCCCCCAGGTCCGCGCACCGCGCACCGGATCGCGACAACCGCGACCCGGTGCGCCGCGACCCGGAGGACCGCGACGCGGCGGTCCCCGACGTAAAAAGGCTTTTAAAGGCTTTGGGAAGAAGAAACTTCCCCAACCCAACCCCTCCCCCGACGACACGCAGGGGCCCGTCACTCACACGGGTGAGGTTCGCCAACTCAGCTGGCTTTCCGGGCCATTGGCTGACATATGCTCGCCGCGACAACCCCAGACATGCGTCGGCCCCCGGCCGGGACTGCGAATCCCATACCGAGGGCCTGACCACCGAGGAAGTTAGGGCTTCCTGATGGATACACAGCAGGTTAGCGCGCCCCGGCGCACCCCGTCTCCCGTTCGCGGAGGCACCAAGCCGACATCCGGTGTCGTCCACATCAACGCCCGTCACACCAGCCGATTCACCGTCATCGGCAACCACCTCGCCCAGCACCGCGAGCTCTCCCTGCTCGCGATCGGGCTCTCGACGTACATCCAGTCGCTGCCCGCCGGGGCCCGGATCGGCATCAAGACGCTCGCCGAACGCTTTCCCGACAGCGAGGCCCGTATCGCCGCCGCGTTACGCGAGCTGGAGGCCCACGGCTATCTGAGCCGTACTCGCGAGCGGCTGCCCAACGGCCGTGTCGTCACGCGCACTTGCTCCTACAACCAGCCGACCGGCACCGCACCACAGCGCCCGGCCCCGGCCCCGGCCCCACCCCCGGCACCCGAGCCACGCCGCCAGGCACCCGCACCCGCACCCCCACCCGTGGCCGCGCCCGCGCCCGCACCCGCACCCGTAACGCCCCCGCCGACACCCCGGCCCGCTCCCACCCCTCCTCCGCCCCCACCGCTCCCCCGGCCCCGCAACCCGCTCCCCCAGTACCTCCGCGCCGCCGCCGCGCTGCTCACCGATCTCCACCGGCACGCGGCCGAGATCACCCTCACCGAGAAGGACGTCGTCCTCCTCGCCCCCGCCGCAGCCACCTGGTTCGAGCGCGGCGCCACGCCCGCCGCGCTCCGGCACGCTCTCACCCACGATCTGCCCCAGCCCCTCAAGCGCCCCGCCAAGCTGCTCCGGTACCGGCTCACCGCTCTCCTCCCGCCCCCGCCGACCCCGGAGCACCCCACCGTCCTGCTCCAGAACTGCGACCGCTGCGACCGGGCCTTCCGCTCCCCCACCCCGGGCAACTGCCCCGGCTGCGCAACCGACGACACCCACGCGCGGTTCCCCGTCCCGGCCGGATGATCACCGGCCCCGGGCCACCCCGCACACGTCCGCACCGATATTCGCTGGATCCGGTGGGAGTGCGTTGTTACGGTGCTCGCACCTCCACCACGGTGCCGACCGTCGGTGACCTATGGGCGTTCGCCCTGGAAAGCAGTTGATGTATGCCCCGGCCAGTAGTTCCGAGCCTCCCTCGCCGCGTCTTCATCCGCGCCGGGGCGACCGGAACCGCGTGCACGCGCACGCCCCCGGCATCACACTGACCCGCGCGACCTGACCGGTACGCGCGTCCTTTCCGTCAGTACGTGATTCCCGGCCGCCGCCTCATGCCTCTTCGGCCGCCGCCCCCGAGGGCCGCTCGGTACTTCCCTGCTGCATTGCTCATCCTCTTCGGCAAGGAGAAACCCGGGTGTCCACCGACAACCCCAAGCACCGTACGACCAAGTCCTCCCACCACGGCCCCAGCGCGTATCTGAGGACCGACACCTTCACCTGCCTGTGGTGCGGGCTGACCATCGCCACGCTCGCGCCCGACGGCAGCCGTCGCAACCACTGCCCCAGCTGCCTGCACTCGAAGCACTGCCTCGACCACGTCGAGGGCGGCCCGTCCGACTGCGGGTCGCGTATGACCCCGATCTCCATCGCGGTACTCCGCACCGGTGACTGGATGGTCATCCACCGCTGCACCCGCTGCGACGAGCTGACCTCGAACCCGGTCTGCGGGGACGACAACCAGCTGATCCTGATGCGGATGGCTGTCCGCCCGCTGGCGCAACCGCCCTTCCCGCTCGAAGCGTTCGGCGATCTGTGACCCGCCGGAAGCGACCGAGGAACGGACGGAGGACCCACCATGCCACGACGTGGACCCCGGCGGTCGTCGTACCGCCCGCAGAGACGGAAGGACGTCCTGCACGGACCGGGCGGCGCCCATGGCGACGCGTTCCGTTGCGCCGGCTGTCGGCTCGACGTACCGCTGACCGCCCCGGGCACCACCCATCGCAACCACTGCCCGCACTGCCTGACCAGCCTGCACGTCGATCTGCGGATCCCGGGCGACCGGGCCGCCGACTGCCGCGGGCGGATGACGGCGCTCAGCCTGTCCGTCCGGCAGGACGGGGAATGGACACTCATCCATGAGTGCCTGACCTGCGGTGAGCTCAGTGCCAACCGCATCGCGGGGGACGACAACGCCCTCGCGCTGATGCGCATGGCCGTACGCCCCCTGTCGGACACGCTCGTCCCCGTACGGGCGCTGCTCATGCTGTGACGCGGGTGCCGCCTCTGTCCGAGCCGCCCGGCCCGGGCAGAGGCGTCCCGCTCGGGCACAGGCGGCCGGTTCCGCCCGGCGCCCGTCCCGCTCTGCTCGCATCTTCGCCGACCGGCGAAGTCCCTATCCTGAGCGGATGATCACTGCTCCTGAACTCGTCATATTCGACTGCGACGGCGTGCTCGTCGACAGCGAGCGCATCGCCGTACGCATCCAGGTCCAGGTGGGCGCCGAGCTGGGGTGGCCGCTGACGGCGGAGGAGGTCGTCGAGAAGTTCGTGGGGCGGTCGAACAAGTCCATCGGCGAACTGGTAGACGCCCGGTTGCCGGGCACCTCGGCCGCCTGGCAGCGGCGCTTCGAGGGCCTCCATCGCGACGCGGTCGAGACCGAACTCGTCGCGGTGGAGGGCATCCACGAAGCGCTGGCCGCCCTCACGCTCCCCACCTGCGTGGCCTCCAGCGGCAGCCACGACAAGATGCGCCACACGCTGGGCCACACCGGGCTCCACGCGCACTTCGAGGGACGCATCTTCAGCGCCACCGAGGTCGCACACGGGAAGCCCGCTCCCGATCTCTTTCTTCACGCGGCCCGGCGGATGGGGGTCGACCCCGCCGCCTGCGTGGTCGTCGAGGACAGCAAGTACGGTGTGCAGGCCGCCCGTTCGGCCGGAATGTGCGCCTTCGGCTACGCGGGCGGGCTGACCCCGGCGCACTGGCTGGAAGGCCCGGACACCGTGGTCTTCGACGACATGCGCAAGCTGCCGACACTGCTGTCCGGGAGCTGAGAGTTCCCGGCCCGCCGCCTCCCGCGCCTCGTGGGGGTCCGGACCGTCACCACTCCTCGTCGTGGCCGATCACCCGGAAGCTGCCCACGACGCCGTTGTCGATGAACCCGCCGCCTCGGACGTTGGGCGTCACGACACCGTAGGTGCTGCCGTAGGGGCCGACCGTGGCGACCGGAGAACCGCCGTCACAGGCGAACCCCCGAAAGACCTCGACCGCATGCCGGCTGTCGTTGTAGATGCTGAAGCTGCTCGATCCCAGCCCGCTGGCCGCGGGGATACAGCCCCCCGGATAGGCGCCGTACTCCCGCTCGTTGAAGAAGATCCTCTCCCTCCGTTCGTGTCCCCGGTCGCGCCCGCCCCGGCCGCCGCCGTCGTCGTCGCGCCCGCCCCGGCCGCCGCCCTCGTCGTCCCGCCCACCGCGGCCGCCGCCCTCGTCGTCCCGCCCACCGCGGTCGGAGCCACCGCGGTCCGAGCCACCGCGGTCGGAGCCACCGCGGTCGGAGCCCTCGTCGCCGCCGCCGTTGCCCCCCTTGTCCCCCTTGGCCTGCGTTCCGCTTTCGCTGCCGACGGGGGCCGGTGCGGGAACGGCCTGCCGGGCGGGCGGGGCGGCCCGGTGGACGGGCTGCTCGGCCCGCGCGGGGGCCGGTTCGGCCTGGGTGGATCCGTCGGTCGAGGCATAGGTGATGCCGGTGGCAAGGACCGCTGTGCTGACTACAGCGGCGGCCACCGTGAAGGTACGCGAGGGCATGTCACTTCTCTCCGTCTCAGAGACGTCGGCCGGACGGCCGACCTGCGGCGAACGTACCGAGGGGCCACATACCTGTCATTTCGGGCAAGTCCAGGGCGTGACACCACAGGACCGGTCGGGTACAAAGAAGCCATTCCACGCATATCCATACCGCTGTCGATGCCGCCACTGATCCCGCCGCCGATACCGCTGCCGCTGCCGCCGTCCGGGAGCCGGGCGTTCCGGACCAGGGCCGGGCGTCAGCGGTTGCGAGGCTGCCGGACAGTGCGGCGACGCGACTCGCGAAATCCACGAGGCGGGACCCGGTCGGCCGGGTCCCGCCTCGCGACACTTTCGAGAGCCCCTGCTCAAGGGCAAGCCGGCTACTGCACGAAACGCCAGGTGACGTCGATCGAACTCTGTTCGAAGGAGGCGAGCGCACTGTATGCGCCGGGCGTCAGATCGAGGCCGTACCTGCCCGCACCCTCGCTCCGGTCAACGACCGTCGCGGTTATGGACTTTCCGTTGTACGTGATCTCGACCTTCTTCCCGCAGACGGGAGACGGGTAGGCCGATCCGAACATGTCGGGGTCGAGCGCGACACCGAAATCTCTGTCCGTCATCGTTATGCCGCACGCCGTCAGTCCGGTCGGGTAGTACGTCGCCCGCCCGTGGTAGCTGCCCGACGGCGGCTCCGTGGGCGGCCCCGACGTCCGGGCCGACGCCGGGGGTGTCGCCGTGGCCTGCTCCGAGGGCGGCATCGTTGTCTGGCCCGGCTCCGGGGGCGGCGCTGTTGTGGAGCTGCCCGGTTCCGGAGGCGTCGTCGTCCCACTTGGTTCCGGGACGAGAGTGGAACGCGGCGACTCGGTCATGCTGGAGCCGGGTTCCGGCTGCCCTGAAGCGCTCGACGCCGGGACGGGGATGTCGGTGTCCTCCGAGGCGGAGGCGGTGGCGACGATCACGGCGGCGGAACCGACGGCCAGTAATGCGGCCGCCGCGATTTTGGCGATCTTTGCTCTCAACGTTCCCTCTTCGAATGTCACATTCCGGACGGCGCGCATGCGAAGCATTCGTGGCGGGGGGTGCCATGAAGTTTCCTCGCGACCACGCCGCCGCGGTCGTCGGCCCACGGGGGCCGACGACCGCGGCGGCCCCATGATGACCAATCCCGCTGATGCCCCACTGATGCCCTGCTGACGTTCGGCGACGGACGGTCAACTCCGGTCGTCCGTAAGCGCAAGGGCCGGGCGCCGCACCGTCTGGTGCGGGTCGCCCGGCCCTTGTGTACGGCTCGGCTACGTCAGCGGGCGACCGCCTTGGTCGCCTTGCTGGTGGCGGTACCACTGGCGTGGCCGGTGCGGCGGGCGGTCACCTTGACGGTGATCTTCTTGCCGCGCTGGGCGGACTTGAGCGTCAGCGAGGACTTGGTCGCGCCGGAGATCGCCTTGCCGTTCGCGTACCACTGGTAGCCGTACGAGGTCGGGGTGGGCGTCCAGGTGCCGTGGGCGGCCTTGAGGGTGCGGCCCGTCTTCGCGGTGCCGGAGATGGTGGGCTGCTTGGTGGCCTTGGGCGCGCTGCCCGTGGCCACCTTCACCGAGGCGGGCGTCACGGAACCGTCGGCGTGACCGGTGCGGTGGGCCGTGACGGTGATGGTGAGGTACTTGCCGAGCAGCGAGGCCGGGACGGTGTACGTGGACGCCGTCGCGCCCTTGATGGCCTTACCGTCGGCCTTCCACTGGTAGGCGTACGAGGTGGCGGTGGGTGTCCAACTGCCGTTCGTGGCCGTCAGCTTGGCGCCGACCTTCACGGTGCCGACGATGTCCGGAACGGTCGTCACCCTGGGCGCCGCGCCCTTGGCGACCGTGAGCGCCGCCGAGGTGGCCGGGACGTCCGCCGTGCCGGTGCGGCGGGCCGTGACGGTGACGCCGATCTTCTTGCCGAGCAGCGAGAGCGGGACGGTGTAGGTGGCGGCGGTGGCCCCGCTGATCGGCTGCCCGTCGGCGTTCCACTGGTAGGCGTACGAGGTCGGGGCGGGGGCCCAGGTGCCGGGGGCCGCGGTGAGGTGGTCGCCGACGCGGGCGGTGGTGCCGATGGTCGGCGGTGCGCTGTTGCGGAGCGGGGCCGAGGTGACGGTGAAGCTGCCCCGCGCGTACTCCGCGCCGCGGTGGGTGATGACGCTCGCGCTCCAGGCGCCCTCGGCCGCTCCGGTCAGGTCGAGCTCGGCGGTGAGGGTGCGGCGGTCCGGCGAGACGGAGACCGTGGTCCCGGAGATCTCGCGGCCGGCGTTGCGCAGTACGACGTGGTCGTCCTTGTGCAGGGCCGTGCCGGTGACCGTGACCGTCGTCCTCGTACCGGAGACGCCGGTGGCCGGGGTGAGCTTCGTGACGGTCACCCGCTCCGTGCCGCAGATCCCCGGGCAGACCGCCTCGGCCCTGTACGAGGTCTGCGAGGCCTTCTCCGGCAGGGAGAGGACCAGGATGCTCGGGGTGACCTCCCTGGAGTACCGCTCGATCACCGAGCACTGGTAGCCGCTGGAGGTGGAGTACGTGCAGCCGTTGTCGAGGCTCGGGTCGTACAGCGCGGGCACCGCCGTGTCGGTGGCACCGGTGGTGTCGCTGATGTCCATCGTGAAGTGGTCGCTGTACGCGGTGGGCAGCGCGGCGCAGACGGCGGTGTGCTCCTCGTCGAGGGTGCCGGTGACCGGGCCGTAGCCGTACGCGATGCTCGCGACCTTCTCGCACTCGGCGGCCGGTCCGTCCGGGCCCGCGATGCGCAGGGCGTCGAAGCGGTACGAGTCGGCGGCCTTCAGCGTCGTGGGAACGGTGACCAGGACCTGGTAGTGGGTGGAGCCGGTGACGGCGCACGCCTGGTTTCTGTCGCAGAGGGGGGTGCCGTCGGCGCCGTACACCACCGCGTTGGCGGTGCCGAGCGGGTCGCGGACATTGATGTGCAGGGTGTCCTTGGCATCGGCGGTGGTGACCTGACGGCAGCGCAGCTCGCCGGGGGCGCCCATGGTGCCGCCGGTGGACGGGCCGCCGGGCTTCGTCGCCGGGTTCGCGGCGCAGCCCTTGGCGGTCGCGGTGACGTCGCGGCGGGCCAGGACGTACTCGGCGGGGGTGTCGCGGCCGGTGACCAGCACGGTGTGGGCGACGCCCGGGGTCAGGGCGCAGGTCGTCCAGGTGGAGACGGAGGGGCGGGTCGAGCAGATCTCCTTGCCCTGGACGTCCACGACGACGAACTGGGCGAGAGCCGTGGTGCCGGGTGCCGCCCGGAGCTGGATGGTCTCCCCGGCGCTGTGGTCGTTCGCCGGAATGCTCAGGCAGCGCGAGAAGACGCCGTCACCAGTGGTGACGCGGGCGGTGGGGCCGGTCGCGGTGAAGTCGCCCGCCGGGAGGGCCGGGCAGTCGGCCGCCGCGTCGGTGCGGTACAGGGCGAGGGTGTACGGGCCGGTCGGCTTGGACTCGCTGTCGTTGGTGACCAGGGCCCGGAACGGGGCCTTGCCGGTCAGCCCGCAGGTGCCGTTCGCGGGCCGGGAGGGGACGCAGACCTGAACGCCGTCGGCATCGACGACAGAGACGGCCGGGTACGGCGCTCCGTTGTTGACGGGCTCCAGCGCGGCCATCCGGGAGCCTGCGGGCAGCGGCAGGGACAGACAGTCGATCTCGCCGCCGACGGTGAACTCGGAACGGTGCACGCCCATGTCGACCGGCTCGCAGCCCGTGGTGGCGGAGCCGTCGATGATCAGCGTGGCGGCGTCGGTGTAGACGGTGTAGTCACCGGCGGCCGGAAGGGTGCAGAAGTCGGTCCAGGTCTCGCAGGCGGTCTTGCCGTCCCGGTCGTACACGGTGAGCGCGGAGCGCACGCCGTCGTAAACGGAGTACGCGTCGAAGCGTCCGGCGGCCGGGGCGGTGAAGGTGCGGCAGCCGTGGGCCGGGTCGGCGGCCGTGGGGCCGGAGTTGTATCCGTTCAGCGCCGGGTGGGAGCAGCCGGCCGGGTCGGAGATCCGGCGGACGGCGAGGGTGTACTCGGCGGGGAAGCCGTGCTCGGCCTCGCCGACCAGCGAGAGGACCCGGTAGGGGCCGTCGCCGGGCAGTACGCAGCCCTTGTTGCCGTCCTCGTTGAGGTGCGGGCAGATCCGGGCGCCGGTCTCGTCGGTGATCCAGGCCAGGGCCTGGCCGTACGCGGTCGTCCTGATCTCGGTGGTGATCCGCTCGCCCGGCTTGCCGGTGAAGAGCCGGCACTGGATGGCGGTCGGCCCGGCGGCCGAGCCGACGACGGGGGCGGTGTCCCAGGCGGTGCCGATCTCCGGCGCGCAGCCCTCGGTGGTGGCGAGGGGGGTGACGGCGATGGTGGGCCTGCTCGTCTCGGACCAGCTGTTGTACAGCCGGAGCGTGAACTCGCCCGCGCGGGGCAGCCGGCACCAGCCCTCGCCCCACGGAGGGTCGTAGCAGTCGATCTCCGTGTCGCCGTCGTAGACGGAGACGTACGTGCTGCCGTTGGCGCCACCGACGAGCACGACCTTGTGCAGCCCGGGGGCCCCGGCCGTGATCGTGAAGCAGGCCGTGCCGCCGCCCGGGATCGTCGGCCTGCCCTCCGCAGGGGCGGCCTCGCCGAAGCCGGAGAGCGGCAGGGCGGCGCAGTCCTCGTCGGCCGCGGCACCCGCCGCCCGCGCTGCGGGGGCGTACGCCTGCGCGGCGCTCGCGGGGACCAGCAGCGTGAGCAGGACCGACAGCGCGAGCAGCAGCGCGGCGTACGCCCCCGATCTTCTGGATCTCGCCGCCGTGCGTGGATAGCTGGGCATTCCGTTCCCCCCGGACCGGTGAAGTGTGAGCTTCTGCCGGGGCTTCACGGTCGACGCACGAGCACGAGCGCGCGAACGCCGAACCACCCGGAACACAAGCGGGATGTGTGCGACTCGTGGAGATGAGCGCACGTGATCATCGCACACGCGTCCGGGACTGCCGAGGGATTTTGGTTCCGGTCAGGGGCTACTTGCCCAGTACCGCCTTCATCACGTTCTTCGCGATCGGCGCACCCAGCCGGCCACCGGAGATGTCGGACCGGGAGATGTCCATGTCCGTCGGGTCGATGAACACCGCGACCGCCACCGACTTGTCGCCGGACTTGCCGTACGAGACGAACCAGCCGTACGGCACCTCGTCCTTCACATTGACGCCGCGCTGTGCCGTCCCGGTCTTGCCACCGACCGTGACACCGTCGATCAGGGCGCGCTGGGCGCTGCCCTCCTTGGCCGTGAACTCCATCATTTCCTGGACCTTCTTCGCCGTCTCCTCGGACACGGCCTGGCTCTTGAGCTTCGGCTCGTTCTTCTCCAGGACCGACAGGTCGGGGCCGCGCAGCTCGTCCACGATGTAGGGCTGCATCAGCTTGCCGTCGTTGGCGAGGGCGGCCGTCACCATCGCCATCTGCATCGGCGTGCTGGTGAGGCTGCCCTGCCCCATACCCGTCAGCGCGGTGCCGGGCTTGTCCAGCTTCTCCGGGTAGAGGCTCTTGGTGGCGAGCATGTCGCCGAACTCCTCGGAGTACACATCCGAGTTGAAGCCGAACTTCTCCGCGGTCTCCCGCATCTTCTTGTCGCCGACCTTGGACGCCGCGTCGAGGAAGACGTTGTTGCAGGAGTACTGCATCGCGGTCTTCATGGACGCCTTGTTGCACACCGCGTCGCCGGCCTCGCTGCCGATCTTGTTCGTGGAGAGCGGCAGGGGGTACGGGGAGACGGCGTCGGACCGCGCGTCGACATCGGTGACCACGCCGTTCTCCAGGGCCGCGGCCGCCGTGAGGATCTTGAACGTCGAGCCGGGCGGGAAGGTCTCCCGCAGCGGGCGGTTGGCCAGCGGCTTGCTCTTGTCCTTGACGAGCGCCTGGAACTTGTCCCCTTCCTTGAACGAGTTCCCGGCGAAGACGGACGGGTCGTACGAGGGCGTGGAGACGAGAGCCAGCACCTTCCCCGTGCTCGGTTCCAGCGCGACGACCGCGCCCCGCGCACCGAGGTCGGTCAGCCCCTTGTAACCGGCCTTCTGCGCCTTCGGGTCGATCGTGGTGATCACATCACCGCCGCGCCGCTGCTCGCCGGTGATGATGTCCTTGGCGTGCCGGAACGCGAAGCGGTCGTCCTGGCCGCTGAGGATGCTGTCGTACGTCTTCTCCAGGAGGGACATGCCCTGCGACTGGGAGGCGTATCCGGTGACGGGGGCGTACATCGGGCCCTGCTTGAAGGTCCGCTTGTACTTGAAGTCCGTCCCCTCGACCGCCTTGGAACCGGTGATCGCGTCGCTGCCCACGACGATGTCGCCGCGCGGGGTGGCGAACTGGGCGATCTTCACCCGGCGGTTGTTCTCGTGAGTGGCCAGGGGCTCGCTCTTGACGTACTGGATCCAGTTCGCCCGCAGTAGCAGCGCCATCACCAGCAGCCCGCAGAATATGGCTATGTGCCGCAATGGCCTGTTCATCGTCGATCCACTCCCGTACTCGCCCGCGCGTGATCCTCAACTTAGGAAGATACCGATTACGGGCAAATGGTTGCACTCACAACCAACCGGGTTGCCGTGTCGGTGCATGCGCTTGCGCCCGGCGCCGGGAGGACCTGGCCGCCGCCTCTCCCCCAGCTCTCCTCGTCACCGTGGCCGGAGCTCCGTCCGCCCCTGCCCGCGCCTTTTCGTCCGTCAGAGGTGCTCCGCGTACGCGTCCAGCGTCCGCAGTACTTCCGGTTCGTCCGCCGGGGGCAGTTGCAGGACGATCTCCTCGATGCCCAGGTCCGCGTAGTGGGCCAGCTTGCCCGCGCTCGGGAGGACCGCGTAGGGGACGACCTGGAGGTGCTTCGGGTCGCGGCCGGCCGCCTCCCAGGCTGCGCGAAGCTGCGGCAGGGACTCGGTCAGGCCCCGGCCTCCGATGGGGAGCCAGCCGTCGGCGTACTCGGCGATGTGGGCGAAGAGCCTGGGGCCCGCCGCGCCGCCGATCAGGGTGCGCGGGCCGTTCACCGGGCCGCGGGGCTCCTGGACCGGCTTCGGGTAGGCGTGGCTGGCCCGGACCGAGCCGAACTCGCCCTCGTACGGCGCGGGTTCGTCCGCCCACAGGGCCCGCATCACGGCCATCCGGTCACGGACGAGGTCGCGGCGGGACGGCCAGTGGACCCCGTGGTCGGCGGCCTCCTCGACATTCCAGCCGTAGCCGACGCCCAGCGTGAACCGGCCGCCGGAGAGGTGGTCGAGGGTGGCGATCTGCTTGGCCAGGTCGATCGGGTCGTGCTGGGCGACGAGCGTGATGCCGGTGCCCAGGGTCAGGCGTTCGGTGACCGCGGCGGCCTGGGCGAGGGCGACGAAGGGGTCGAGGGTGCGGGCGTACTCGGGCGGGAGTTCGCCGCCCATCGGGTAGGGGGTGTCCCTGCTCACCGGGATGTGGGTGTGCTCGGGCAGATACAGCCCGCTGAAGCCGCGCTGTTCGAGCTCGCGGGCGAGCCGCAGCGGCGTGATCGTCTCATCGGTGAGGAAGATCGTTGCGGCGATCCTCATGGGGACACCTCCGTCGTGATCCGGTGACAGGCCCTGGGGCCCCAACGTATGCCGTGCGGTGCGGAAAGCCGAGCTTCCGGAGGGGACGGAATGGTGAGGAGCCGGTGGGGGCGCGAAGGCGAGGAGTCGGTGGGGGCGGGAAGGCGAGGAGTCGGTGGGCCGGTCCGGTCAGGTCCACCGGCGTTCTTCCCTGGTTCACCGCCGGAGGCCAGGCTTTCGGGTGCGCGTCGTTCCTTGCCGCACGCGCCCTGCCGCCACGACCCCGGGGAGCCCATCGCATGTCCGCATCGCATTCCGCTCAAGGCCACCCGATGGCCAGGCGCGGCCTTCTCGTCGGGACGGCCGCCACCGCTCTAACGTTGGGCACCGTGAGCTTCGCCGACGCCACCACCTCGAACCCGGGCAACGACGGGACGGACCGGACCAGGACCGTGCGCGGCACCCTGCCGGCCGGGTCGCCCGACTTCGTGTACCTGCCGGTCGAAGTACCGCGCGGAGTACGGGAGATCGCCGTCTCGTACACGTACGAGAAGCCTCCCGTGCCGGCCGGGACGCAGGGCAACGCCCTCGACATCGGCATCTTCGACGAGCGCGGCACCGCGCTGGGCGGGCACGGGTTCCGGGGGTGGTCGGGCGGGTCGCGCGGCAGCTTCTTCATCCGGGCGGACGAGGCGACGCCCGGCTACATCGCGGATCCGGTGCGGGCCGGCACGTGGAACATCGCGCTCGGCCCCTACACCGTCGCCCCCGAGGGGCTGCCGTACGAGGTGACGATCACCCTGCGCTTCGGGCCCGCCGGGTCCCCCCCGGAGCCGGTGTACCCGCCGGAGCGGGCGAAGGGGCGCGGGCGGGCCTGGTACCGGGGGGACTGCCATCTGCACTCGGTGCACTCGGACGGCAGGCGCACCCCCGCCGAGATCGCCGCCGCGGCGCGCGCGGCCGGGCTCGACTTCATCAACAGCAGCGAGCACAACACGTACTCCGCGCACGGGGCGTGGGACGGGCTGTGGGGCGACGACCTGCTCGTCCTCACCGGTGAGGAGATCACCACCCGCAACGGGCACGTCCTCGCGGTGGCGACCGACCCGGGCACGTTCGTGGACTGGCGCTACCGGGCCCGGGACAACCGGTTCGGGCACTACGCGAAGGCCGTGCGCCGGGCCGGCGGCCTGGTGGTGCCCGCCCACCCGCACGCCACCTGCATCGGCTGCCACTGGAAGTTCGGCTTCGGCGAGGCGGACGCGGTGGAGGTGTGGAACGGGGCGTACTCCCCGGAGGACGAGATCGCCCTCGCCGAGTGGGACAACTCCCTCGTGGCCGCAGCGCGTTGGTCCAAGCCGTGGGTCGCGGCGATGGGCAGCAGCGACGCCCACCGGGAGCCGGACGTGGTGGGGCTGCCGCAGACCGTCGTCCTCGCCGAGGAGCTGTCGCGCGAGGCGATCGTGGCCGGGATCCGGGCCGGGCACTCGTACATCGCGGAGTCCTCCGCCGTCACGCTCTCCTTCGGCGTCCTCGGCGGGCGCGGGCTGCACGCCGGGATCGGTGAGCGGCTGCGGGTGGACGGGGACGACACCCCGGTCACCGTACGGCTGGAGGTGAGCGGGGCGCCCGGCTGCACCGCGCACTTCGTCACCGACCAGGGCACGCTGTTCACGGCCGGGCTGCCCGAGTCGGGCGCGGGAACGGTGGAATGGCGTACGACTCCGGCCTACGCGGCCTATGTGCGGGCCGAGGTCCGGCATCCGGCGACGGTGCCCGGGTTGCCGGGGGCCCTGGCGGCGCTCACCAATCCGGTGTTCCTGGAGGGGTAGGGCCCGCCGTCGGGACCGGGCTCAGGCGCTGGGCCTGGTGCGCAGGCGTATGCCGTGGCGGGCCCGCAGCCGGCCGATCTCCCAGGCCGCGACGGCGGTGGTGGCCAGCGCACCGCCCAGCGACAGCCACAGGGGGCTGTCGTAGCCGTTGTTCACGATGTGGACCGGGAACAGCTCTCCCACGAACAGCAGCTCCCACGAGAGCACCACGGTCAGCAGCGCGGGCAGCGCCTGATGGATCTCCATGGTGCGGAACATGTAGCGGGCGACGCACGGCACCGACATGCTCACGAATCCGATGGCCCGCAGGAGCAGCGGGATCCCGGCCAGGAAGGTCACTCCGCCCACCAGCGCGTTCGTGTGGTCGCCGAGCCAGAACGGTCCGATCGCGGTGGCCACGAGCAGCAGCCAGTGGGCCAGGAACATCCCGACCGCGATGGCCGGCCCGCGCAGGCGCCCCGTCATCCGCTGCCGGTCCGTGGCGCTCACGAAGGCGAGGAGGGCCGCGACGACCAGGGGCACCGTCACCAGCACCAGGAAGGGGGCCGCCAGCAGTCTGACCGCCCCGGACGCGGCCCAGTTGGCGTACCAGTCGCCCAACGGGATGTCGCGGGCCCCCACTTGGGGGATCTCCACGAGCATCGCGATCGAGATCCCGAACCAGAACCGGGTGAGCTGGATGCCCTGGATGAGGCGGTCGTCCAGGATCCGGTCCTCGGGCGGTTTCAGGTAGCGCTCGACGATCTCCCGGTCCCGCGCCATCAGCGCCACGACTGTCCTCCGTCCCCCACGGATCCCACCGTCCCCGTGCCCCCTGCACCCCCGCGCCGCAGGACGTCCGGCGCCGGTGAAGGCGAACAGTGTGTCAGGAAGTCCCCTGCCGAAAAAGGCAGTTGGACGGGCGGCGTGGCAGGGCGCCGAGGGAGCGCGGCCACGAGCCGTCCGTGTTCCTCCCCTGTCCGTCCGTGGTGAGACGTTATGGCGCGAGCGGGTCCGTGCGGCGACAATGTCCGTCAGAGGTCGTACACGCCGCGCGGGGGAGCGATCAGGGTTGGGCACCGGAGGGTTATCGGCGGGCGGGCCACCGCCGCAGGCAGCGGGTTCCGATGTCACACGGCAACTCTGCATGGTGATGCACACCCGCCCGGCGGCCTCCGTCGCCCCCTGGGCCGGGCAGCGACTGCCCCAGCTGGCCAGGGAGGCGCTGCGCGAACCGGCACGCTCGGTTCCCTCGTACGGCTTCGACCTGGTGCCGGTCCTCACGCACGCGGTGCGCGCCTTTCGGCGGCGGCTGCTCCGCCGGGTCGCGGTGGCAGCGGTGTTCGGCCTGGTCGCGGTCTGGGAACCGCTGCCGCCCCTGATCCTGCTGGCCACGCTCTGCCTCGCCCGGCTGCTGGGCTCCAACTGGCCACCGCTGACACTGTTCTGCCTGTGGCTTGCCTTCCGGGCGCCGAGCTTGCTGTTCGCGCTGTTCGGGCCGCAGGACTGGAAGAACAAGTACGAGGCATTCGCCCACGATGCGCCTTTGCTGGTGCTCGCGTCCGCTCTGGCCCTGGTGTACGTCGCCGACGCGGTGGTGGCCCGGTCGGCGCGCGATCGGGCAGGCCGGGAGGGGGGCGACCGGGAGCGGATGCCCACCGTCGGCCCGAGGGCCCGCAGACGCGTGGAGCGGGTCGGTCTCCAGCAGAACGG
The DNA here is from genome assembly GCF_040652135.1 of Streptomyces sp. NPDC048295. Lineage (NCBI taxonomy): Bacteria > Bacillati > Actinomycetota > Actinomycetes > Kitasatosporales > Streptomycetaceae > Streptomyces > Streptomyces sp. NPDC048295. The sequence goes on along the minus strand of NZ_JBEZLL010000031.1, from coordinate 100,836 downwards.
CACCGCCCTGCCGTACGACGGCCAAGGCCGGTTCATCGGTGCGGGCCGGGAATCCCGGGGCGCGGTGGAGATCCGCGTGCCGTTGCGTCCCGGGCGCTCCGGCCGGCCCGTCGTGGCGCTGCGCGAGACAGAACTGCTGGCAGGCATCGAGGCCGCGATGAGCACCGCCGCCCGGGGCGCGGGCAGGCCCGACGACCTCACGGAGACCGAACCGCTGCCCGGTTTCTCCGTGGCCCAGGTGCTCGCCCTGCCGGCCGCCCTGTGGCTGGAGCGCGGCCGGGGCGGGGCCGGGGCGTCGGAGACGGCGGGCGGGCTGGGCCGGCCCGATCGGCTGTATCTGCGGGCACAGTGCGTCAGCTGGCAGGGGCAGCTCGTGGTGAGCCTCTTCGTGCACGCGGCGCTCCAGGCCGGTGAACTGCGGCTCACCCTGCGGCCACAGGTGATGGCACCGCTGCTGCCGCTGCCCGAGCCCATCGGCTCCGCGGTGCTCGAAGGTCTGCGTGCTATGGAGGGACTGTGGGCGGGACCGGTGAAGGAGACCGCCCCCGGGGCCGATCCGGCCGGGGCCGAGGGCCCGCTGAGCCTGCGTGACCTCCTCTCCCTGCCCACGATTCCCGATGTGCACCAGAGCAGCGATGCGGCACGCCATGTCGAACTCATGCAGGCGGCCGTCCTCGGCGCCGTGGAGGCCCTGCTCGAACGCCACGGCTTCGCGACGGACGCGCTCTCCGACCGGCACACAGTGATCAACAGCATTCAGGTGCTGGGCGACAACAACGCGGGGATCCAGCTCGCGGGCGGTCTGACACTGGCCCAGGTGACACAGACAACGCCCATAGCGCCCGCCTCGACCGAAGGAGTACCCATGAGCCCGGGATTCCCGCACCGAAACCCGCCCTCCGAGCCCGCACGGGCCCCGGGGTCCGGCATCAGCATCGGTGGCGACAACTCCGGCACCGCACAGAACGCCGTCGGCCACCGCCTGTCCCACATCACCCAGACCGGCGCCGGCCAGGGGAACGCCCCGCTCGAATCCGTCGCCGCCCTCCTGGCCTCCTTCCGCGCGGACATCGACCGCAACGCGGCCCTGCTGGCGGACCTGGAGGCCCTGCGGGATCAGACGACGACGCTGAGCGGGGCGCTGACGGCCCCTCAGGGCGAGGGCTTCCGCCCCGCCCTGCGCATGGCGGTCCGTTCCCTGCCCGCGCTGGTGGCCGGGACGGCCGTCCAGCAGACGGGCGACGCACTGGTGACGGCGATCGGTGAGCTGCTGGGCTGAGCCCGGAACGCGTACGAGGGGCTTCGCGGCGGACGGCCGGTGCACGCCTCGGGGGCTCTCCCCCTCAGGGCCGCTCGTCCACGGCGGGAACGGCGACCGGGGCCACCGCGCCGCGTCCCGGCAGGCGCACGGGCCGGGACGGGGCGGTGAGCACGCCCAGGCAGGCGATGACGAGGGCGATGCCCGTCCAGCCGAGGGCCGGGAGGTGCTCGCCGACGACCAGGACCGCGAAGACGGCCGCCACGGCGGGCTCCAGCAGGGACAGGGTCGTCGCGGTGCTGACCGGGATGCGGGACAGGCCGAAGCCGAACAGGACGTACCCGGTGAACATCGGTACCAGCGCCATGTAGAGCCCGACACCCGCGTTGGCCCACGAGGCGACCAGCGGTGCGCCGGTGGCCAGCAGGACCGGTACGAGCATCAGGCCGCCGAGGCCGAACACCGCGCCCATGGCCGCCCGCGAGGCGACACCGCGGGTGATGAGGCGGTGCGCCGCCCACGCGTACACGGCGTACGTCACGCCCGCGACCAGCCCGAGGCCCACGCCCACGACGGTCTGCCGGGCGGAGCCCGTGCCCGCTGCGCCGCCGGCCTGCACGGCCTCGGCCGCGCAGAGCAGCACCGTGCCGGCCAGCCCCAGGGCGGCCCCCGTCATCCACCTCCGGGACAGGCCGCGGCCGTCGGCGAGCCGCTCGATCAGGGCCGATGCCAGCGGGGCCGAGCCGATGGAGACGACCGTGCCGACCGCGACGCCGGCGAGGTGCATGGAGGTGTAGAACGCGAGCGGATACAGCGCCACGCCCACGCCCCCGAGCACCACGGTCCGCCACTGCGCCCTCAGCCGGGCGCGGCCCCGCGCGATGCCGCGTCCGGCCATCAGGGCCTGGAGCAGACCGCCCAGGCCCATCGCGGCGGCGCCGATCGCCAGCGGCCCGACCTGGGGCGCGAAGGTAGCCGCGGTGCCCGTGGTGCCCCAGAGCACCGAGGCCAGCAGGACCGCGAGCGCACCGAGACCCGGTCCGGCGGTGCGCCCGGCGGTGCGCCCGGCGGTGCGCCCGGCGGCACGTCCGGCGGCACGTCCGGCGGCACGTCCGGCGGGCCCGGTCACAGGGCCTCCACCAGGGATGCCGCCAGGTCCCGGGCGCTGCGCATGCGGGTGCCGTCGCCTTCGAGGCCGGCGCGCACGATGGCCCCTTCGAGAAGGAAGGCCAGATGCTCGGCCATGGCCCGGGCCCGCTCCTCCTGGCCGGGCAGCAGCTCCTGGAGGTGGGTGGTGAGCAGGCTCTCGACCTGCTCCTTGTGGCGGCGCACCACCGCCCGGCCCTCGTGTCCGGTGGGCAGTTCGGCGGCGGCGTTGAGCAGTCCGCAGCCCCGGAAGCCGTGCTCGTAGGCGAAGTCGGCGTGGTCGGCGTAGGCGTCGAAGACGGCCAGCACTGCACCGGCCGGGCCCTGTGCCCCGGCCAGCCGGTGCCGGTAGAGGCCGAGCCACTCCTCGTGCCTGGCCTCCAGGTAGGCGCGGACGAGGTCGGCCTTGGAGTCGAAGTTGTTGTAGAGGCTCATCTTGGCGACACCGGCCTCGGCCGTGATCGTGTCGATGCCCGTCGCGGCCACGCCGTCGGCGTAGAACCGGCGTGCCGCGGCGTCGAGGATCCGTCCGCGCGCCGCGCCCCGCCGCCGCTTCACCGGCTGCTTCTCCCCGGCCTTCGCCTCACCCATGTCCACTCCTCCTTGATTAGGTAGGTCAGTCTACCCAACAGCGGGCTCGGCGTCCGTACCGGGCGAACCGACGCCCAGCCGGTGCGCACAGGACCGGCCCTGCACCACCGCCAGGCCCGCGACCACCGCCCCCAGCGCCAGCCAGCCCGCCGGACCGGCGGCCATCACCACGCCGGTCAGCAGCGGCGGCCCGGCGGACTTCTGGATGGACTGCGACATCCCGGCCACTCCCAGATACGCGGCACGGGCGTCCTCGGGCGCGAGCAGGACCGCGAGCTCCCACGAACTCACCGAGCGCATCAGCTCCGCCAGCGTCACCAGCAGCGCCGCCGCGAGCAGGACCGCCCCGGCCACCCAGGCCCCGCCCCGGGTCGCCACGGCCAGGAAGCCGCAGCACACGAACACCAGGACCCCGTACAGCAGCACCGCCCGGGTCGCCCGGCGCGGACCCTCGGCCCGCCGCGACACGCTCAGCTGGAGCAGCACGACCATCACGGTGTTGACGACGAGGAAGGCCGGGACCAGGGCGTGCGGCGCGGAGGTGCGGTTCACCAGCCAGAGCGGCAGGCCGACGGCGAGGATCGAGTCGTCGAGGTTCATCGGGATGTCCAGGAGGACGAACCGGAGATAGCCGCGGTCCCGCCACGGACCGGCCGGGCGGCCCGGCTGCCGCCCGCCCGCGACCGGGGCGCCGGACACCACGCCCCCGGCCCGTGCCACCTCCACGGATCCCCCGCCCGGCTCACCGGTGCGCCACACCAGCACGGCGGCGACGACGAACGACAGCGCGTTACCCAGGATCAGGGCGCGGTAGGCGCCGGTGGTCCCCACCGCCAGGCCGATGGCCGCGACACCCGCGCCGACGCCGTAGCCCGCGTTGGCCGCGCTGCGCGACAGCGCCTGGTAGGCGGCGCGCCGCTCGCCCGCGGTCCGGGTGGCGAAGAGCATCTCCAGCGTCTTCGCGGCCCGGTCGCCCAGGTAGGTCACGGCGACGACGGGAAGCAGCGCCGAGAAGTCCGCGCACACCAGGACCAGGACGAGGGTGACCAGCCGCAGCAGGTGGCAGCCGATCAGCAGCGGGCGCACCGGGAAGCGTCCGGCCAGGCGCCCGGCCAGCGGCGAACCGGCGATGCCCGCGACCCCGGCCACGCCCAGCAGCACGCCGATCTGCTGGGCGCTCAGATGCGTCACGAAGGTCAGATACAGGACCGAGGAGGCGGCCCAGAGCCCCGAGCCGGTCCGGTCGACGGCCAGCGCGAGCAGCATGATCCGCGCGTTGCGGCCGCCCGGTGGATTGCGCAGCTGGGCCCACAGCCCCTGCCCGCTCTTCGAAGTCCCCACCCTGGCGCCCCTGTTGCCTGCTTCGCCTCGCTTCATCACGCGCCCCCTCGGACCTGCCCGCAGGCATGTCTTGACATCAAGAGATCTTGAGCAAGGGGAAGACTGCCCGGAAAACAGTCTCGATGTCAAGATACTTGATGGCGAGATACCTATGGTCCGGCCGGTCCCGGAACCCGTCCCGGTGCGCCTCGCGACCAGGGGCGTCACAGTGGAAGGAGCACCGGGCGGGGCGCTGCCGTAGGAGGTGTCCGGATGAATGCGACCGGCGACAACGAGGACCTGACGCGCAACGGCGACCGGACGGGCGACGGGGCACGGGCCGGCGCGGCGCCCTGTTTCGTCGTGCAGATCCACCAGGCACGGCACATGCACTTCGACTTCCGGTTGGAGGTCGGGGGCGTACTGAGGTCCTGGGCCGTGCCGCGCGGCCCCTCGGAGAACCCGCGCGAGCGGCGGCTGGCCGTCCCGACCGAGGACCACCCGCTGGAGTACCGCACCTTCGAGGGCGTCATCACGAAGGGCGCGTACGACGGCGGCACGGTGATCGTCTGGGACCAGGGCACCTACCGGCCGCTCAGCCACGACCGGTCGGGCGCGCCGGTGCCGTTCGAGCAGTCCCTGGAGGACGGGCACGCGACGTTCTGGCTCGACGGGACCAAGCTGCACGGCGAGTTCGCCCTCACCCGCTTCAAGGGCGGCGACGCCCCGGGCGAGGAGGTGTGGATGCTGATCAAGGCCAAGGACGGGCAGGCCACCCAGGACGGCCCCGAGGCGCCGGACCCCTACCTCGCGCGTTCGGCCCGCACCGGCCGCACCCTCGCGCAGGTCGCGGCCGAGGAGGGAAGCGGGCCCCCGTGACCTCCCGCGACACCGTGGCGGTCCTGCTCGCCCGCCACGGAACCACCTACGCGGCCGAGGCCGGGATCCGGCTGCGGAACACCCCGCAGCCGCTGTACCAGCTCCTCGTCCTCAGCGATCTGCTGAGCGCCCGCATCCGTGCCTCCGTCGCGGTGTCCGCGGCGCGGGCGCTCTTCGGCCACGGCATGCGCTCGCCGCGCCGGATGGCCGCGGCGACCTGGCAGCAGCGGGTGGACGCACTGGGCGAGGGCGGCTACCGGCGCTACGACGAACGGACCGCCACCCAGCTCGGCGACGGGGCACGGCTCCTGCTCGACGCGTACGGGGGCGACCTGCGGCGGCTGCGCGCGGAGGCCGACGGCGACCTGGACACCCTGCGGGCCGGGCTGCGCCGGACTCCGGGCATCGGCCCGGCCGGCGCGGACATCTTCGTACGCGAGGTGCAGGCCGTATGGCCGGAGACGGCGCCGTACGTGGACGGGAAGGCCCTCCAGGGCGCCGAGCGGCTGGGGCTGCCCGCCTCCCCGACGGAACTGGCGGAACTGGCGGAGCAGGCGGAGCCGGCCGAGCCGCCCCGGCCGGCGCGAGAGGCCGGCCGGGGCGGGCAGACGGACGGGCACGGGATCGCCGTGCTCGCGGCGGCACTGGTGCGCGCCGCACTGGACAAGCACATCGTGGACGACGTCAGGGCCCACGTCTGAGGAAGCCGCCGGGGCGGCCGGTCAGCCCAGCAGTTCCTCGATGAGGCCGGCGGCCCGCGTGGTGCCGCCCTCGGCCCGCGCGGCGGCGCGCAGCTGCGCGGAGCGGCGGGCCACCTCCGGATCGGCGGCCAGTTCGGTCAGTGCGGTCCGCAGGGCCTCGGCGGTGGCCTCCTCGGTGTCGATGCGGCGGGCCACCCCCAGCTCGACGAGCCGGTCCGCGTTGGTGAACTGGTCGGAGGCCTGGGGCACGGCGATCATCGGGACACCGGTGAACAGCCCCTCACTGCTGCCGCCCATCCCCGCGTGGGTGACGAAGGCGTCGGCCTGCTCCAGGATCGCGAGCTGGGGCACCCAGGAGTGCACCTCGACATTGGACGCGATGGCGCCGAGTTCCGACGGGTCGGTGTACTTCCCGATCTGGAGCACGACGTGCCAGCCGGGCAGGTCGCCGTAGGCGGCCAGGCACTGGCGGTAGAACTCCGGCCGGTGCGTGAACGCCGAGCCCAGGGAGACCAGCAGCACCTTCCCGGCACCGGCGGGACGCGTCCACGCCCCCGTGTCCGCCCGGGTGCCGAAGCAGGGGCCGACGAACGTGACCGTGCCGGTGTCGACCCGGTCGGCGTGCGGCTGCATCGCCTCCGGGATCGTCGCCAGGGTGTGCGCGGGCCGGCTGCAGAAGGCGTCCATGTCGGTGGTGGTCGCCCCGCACCCGGCGAGCCACCGGGTGAACCTCGCCCGGTAGGTGTCGGCCCCCGGCAGCTGCCACAGGTGCGCCGCGACCTCCTCCTCGTAGCCCTCCCAGCCCACATAGGTCGGGGACAGCTGCACGAGGGGGCGGCCCTGCGACTCGGCGAGGACACGCGCGGGGTAGGCGCCGATGTCGTAGAGGTACAGGTCCGCGGGGTCGCGGTCGTAGACGGCACGCAGCTGCGGGAGCGCCTGGACCGCGTCGTCGAGGAAGACGCCCATCACGGCGACGGGGTCCTCGGGCCAGTCGTTGTCGGCGACCGGCAGCACGGACGCGTAGGGCACGAACTCGGCGCCGGTGGCCTCGATCAGCCCGGCCACCGCCGGATCGTTGGCGTAGGTCACCCGGTGGCCCCGGGCCACCAGCTCGCGGATGATTTCGAGGCTGGGCAGGACATGGCTGACGGCGGGGATGCCGATCATCGCGACATGGGCACGACGACGTGACATGGAGAATCACTCTTTTCAGGTCTACGGAGAACAGGACACAGCGGTCCGGTGCGCCGGCCACGGGCGGAAATCACCGTGGGCGCACTCGGACCCGGCGGGACGGGGTACGTGCCCCGCCCGCGTGTCAGCCGTAGATCTGATACATGAAGTACACGCCGGGGACCCTAGCCCGTCCCCGTGCGCGGCGCACGGGGTTTTCGGCACGGGACCGGCCGGGCCGCCGGGGCGTCAGTCCTCGACGACCAGGGCCGGGGTCTCCTTGGTCAGCACCTCGCCGCGGAAGAACGCCGGGCTGCGGCGCTGCATCACCAGCATCAGCACCACACCGAGCACCAGCAGCCCGACGCCGATGACGAACACCGAACCGACCCCGAAGACCGACGAGCCCGAGCCGTACGCCGGGTCCCACATGTCGTAGAGGGTCTTGCCGAAGACCGCGGTGAGCAGGATGCCGCCGACGCCCGGGAACAGGCCCTTGAAGACCAGGTCGCGGAAGGAGCGGGTCAGTTCGGCGCGGAAGAACCAGACACAGGCGAAGGCCGTCAGCGCGTAGTAGAAGCAGATCATGAGGCCGAGCGCGTAGATCGTGTCGACCAGGACGTGCTCGCTGACCAGGGTCATGACGGTGTAGAAGACACCGGTCGCGACACCGGCGGTGATCGTGGCCCTTCCCGGGGTCCGGAAGCGCGGGTGGACCCGGGCGTACGAGGCGGGCAGGGCCTCGTAGGTGGACATCGCGAGCACCGTGCGGGCCACCGGGATGAAGGTGGTCTGGAGGCTCGCGGCGGCCGAGGCGAGCACGGCGACGAAGAGCAGGACGCCGAGGCCGGGGCCCATGACCGGGCCGGCCAGCGCGGCGAAGACGTTGTCGGAGGTGCCGGGGTTGGCCAGGCCCAGTCCGGAGGTCCCGGAGCCGACGGCCATCTGGGCGGCGACGCCGGTCGCCAGGTAGGAGCCGACCAGCACGACCATCGCGATGAGCGCGGCCCGCCCGGGGGTCTTCTCGCTGCCGGTGGTCTCCTCATTGGCCGTCAGACAGGCGTCCCAGCCCCAGAACATGAAGATGGACAGGGACAGACCGGCGGTGAACGCGGCGAAGGACTGCACGGCGAACGGGTTCAGCCAGGACCAGGAGAAGTCGAGCGACGAGGCGAACTCACCGCTGTGCGCCTTCTGCACGGCCATCGCCACGAACACCGCGAGGACGACCAGCTGGAGCCCCACCAGTGCGTACTGGAGGCCCTTGGTGGCCGTCATCCCCCGGTAGCTGATCGCCGTGGCGACCGCGATCAGGGCCAGACAGGTCACGATGTGGACGGGTTTGCTGTCGTCCAGGGCGGCGATCGAGTCGTTGCCGGTGATCTCGCCCGCCAGGAGCCAGAAGTACGAGGTGGCGACGCCCGCCAGGTTCGACAGGACGATGATCGTCGCGATGACCAGGCCCCAGCCGCACATCCAGCCGACGCGCGGGCCGAACGCCTTCACCGTCCAGGTGAAGGAGGTGCCGCAGTCCGGCATGGCCTTGTTGAGCTCGCGGTACGCGAAGGCGACGAGCAGCATCGGCAGGAAGCCGGCCAGGAAGACGGCGGGCATCTGCACGCCGACCTCGCCCGCGGTGGAGCCGAGGGTGGAGGTGAGGCAGTAGACGGGGGCGACGGTGGAGATGCCGATGACGGCGCTGCCCATCAGGCCGACGGAGTTCCCGCCGAGGCCCTTGCCGCGTACCCCGCTGCCGGCCGGGGCGGAGCCCCGTACCGCGTCTTCGGCCGGTGGCCGCACGTCCAGCTGAGTCATGAAAAGGACGATAAACGCTGCGATTTCCACATCCGGAAGGTGAGACTCCGGTGTCTCACCCTTGAATTCCAGGCAACAATACGGAAAGACCCTGATTAATTGAAGGCCGTTCGCGAACATCGCCTTTCGATGCGAGGTCGAGGCTCGATCGCAGCATCGTACGGGAACCGCAGCACTGTCCGTTTTGTGTGGGTTCAAATTTTCCCGTGGGTGTCCGCTCAGCGGACACCCACGGTCGTGTGCCGGTTCAGCCGGGCCAGACGATCGACTGGAGCTCGCTGTACGCGTGCAGGGCGTACGAGCCGACGTCGCGCCCGACGCCGCTCTTCTTGAACCCGCCGAACGGGGCCTCCATGTTCCGCCCGACGGTGTTCACACCGACCCCGCCGGCGCGCAGCCGCCGGGCCACCCGGAAGGCCCGGGCCACGTCCGAGGACCAGACGTAGTCGATCAGTCCGTAGTCGCTGTCGTTGGCGAGCGCGACGGCCTCCTCCTCGTCGTCGAAGGGGACGACCACGACGACCGGGCCGAAGATCTCCTCGCGCACGACGCGCATGTCGTTGGTGCAGTCGGCGAGCAGGGTCGGGGCGACGTAGAAGCCGCGCTCCGGCCCGGCCGGGCGTTCGCCGCCCGTGACGACCCTCGCCCCCTCCTTCCGGCCCAGCTCGACATAGGACTCGACGCGGTCGCGGTGGGCGGCCGAGATGACGGGTCCGACGACCGTGCCCCTGGCCGCCGGATCGCCCACCTTCAGACGGTCCGCGTACGCGGCGAGCTTCCCGAGCAGCGCGTCGTGGACGCCGCGCTGGACGAGGACCCGGGTCGGGGCCGTACAGATCTGCCCGCTGTAGAAGGAGAACGTGGTGCCGATCCCCGCCACCGCGGAGTCCAGGTCCGCGTCGTCCAGGACGACGGCGGCTCCCTTGCCGCCCAGCTCCATCAACTGCCGCTTCATGGACCGCCCGCACACCTCGGCGATGCGCTGCCCGACGGCCGTGGAGCCGGTGAAGCTGACCATGTCGACGTCCGGCGAGTCGACGGCGGCCTCCCCCGCCTCGGAGCCCGATCCGGTGACGACGTTGACGACGCCCGCCGGGACGCCCGCCGCTTCGAGCGCCTCGGCCATCCGGTAGACGGAGAGCGGGTCCTGCGGGGCGGGCTTCACGACGACCGTGTTGCCCATCGCCAGCGCGGGCGCCACCTTGCCCGCCGGGTTGGCCCAGGGGTTGTTGTACGACGTGATGCAGGTGACGACGCCGACCGGCTGGCGCACGGCGAGCGCCCCGAAGACCCCGGCCCGTCCCATCGGCCCGGCCTCGTTGATCTGCGGTGCGACCGCCTCCTCCACCGGCTCCAGGGCGCCCCTGGCGTACCGGCGGAAGCGGGAGGCGCCGACGGCGACCTGCATGCCCCGGGCCGTCGCCGTGGTGGCGCCGCTCTCCGCGCGGGCGAGCGCGGCGTGGTCGGCGAGGTCGCGCAGCATCAGTCCGGCGGCCCGGTCGAGGATCTCGGCCCGCTCCTCGGGGCGGGTGCGCGACCAGCCGGCGAAGGCCTCCCGGGCCGCGGCCGCCGCCGCGTGGACCTGCTCGCGGCTCGCCTCGGGGGCGAGGCCGACGACCTGCTCGGTGGCCGGGTCGATCACCTCGTAGTGGCCGTGCTCGGGCTCGGTCCACCGCCCGCCGATGAACAGACGCCTGCTTCCCTCGCTCATACCGTGCTCACCGTCCTGGTGTCGCGCCCGGAACGGAGCACCGTTCCCGGGACCGCGCCGGTCACCTTGTCGTCGCGCAGCGTCTCCACCCCGTTGACCCGGACCGACACGATGCCGATCGCCCGGGAGTCGAGCCGGGGGCTGTCGCCGGGCAGGTCGTGGACGAGGGTGGCGGGCCCGGCGTCGATGCGCTCCGGGTCGAAGAGGACGAGGTCGGCGTGGAAGCCCTCCTCGATCCGGCCCCGGTCGCGGAGCCCGAAGAGCCGGGCGGGGTCGTCGGTGAGCATCTTGACGGCCCGCTCCAGGGGGACGAGCCTGCGCCCGCGCAGACAGTCGCCGAGGAACCGGGTGGTGTACGGGGCGCCGCACATCCGGTCCAGGTGCGCGCCAGCGTCGGAGCCGCCGAGCATCACGTCCTCGTGCTCCCAGGTCTCGCGGCGCAGCGCCCAGGAGGCGGGGTCGTTGTCGGTGGGCATCGGCCACAGCACGGTGCGCAGTTCGTCGGCGGCGCAGATCTCGACGAGGCAGTGGAAGGGGTCGAGCCCCCGTTCGGCGGCGATGTCGCGCACGACGCGGCCGGTCAGTCCTTCGTTGGCCTCGCTGTAGGTGTCGCCGATGACGTACCGGCCGAAGTCGGCGAGGCGGCGGAAGACGCCGGCCTCCTTGCTGTCGGCGCGGCGGAGCATCTCGGCGCGGGTGGCGGCGTCGCGGAGCCGTTCGATGCGCTCGGGGACGGGGAGGGCGAGGATCTCGCCCCAGCCGGGTATGAGGTTGAGTGCGCAGAAGGTGCCCAGCGACATGTTCATCGGGGTGAGGATGGGCATGGTGAGCGCGACGATCCGGCCACCGGCCCGGCGGGCCCGCTCGCTGGGCACGAGCTGACGCGGTACGCGTTCGGGGACGGCGGCGTCGATGGTGAGGACGTTCCAGTTCAGCGGGCGTCCGGCGGTGGCGGTCATGTCGACGAGCAGTTCGATCTCCTCGTCGGAGAACTGGTCGAGGCAGCCCGCGACGATCGCTTCGAGCTGGGTGCCCTCGTGTTCGCCGACGGCCCGGGAGAGGGCGAGGAGTTCCTCGGGGAGCGCGTGCCGGGAGGCGACGGGCTGCCCGTCGCCGTCGGAGTGGGTGGCGGACTGGGTGGTGGACAGCCCCCAGGCCCCGGCCTCCATCGCGTCGTGGAACAGCGCGAGCATGGCGTCGAGCTGCGCGGGGGTGGGCTGCCCGCCGATCGCGTCGGCGCCCATGACGTGCCTGCGCAGGGCGCAGTGGCCGACCATGAACCCGGCGTTGACGGCGATCCGCCCTTCGAGGGCGTCGAGGTACTCGCGGAAGCTGGACCAGCTCCAGTCGACGCCCTCCTCCAGTGCCTTGAGGGCCATGCCCTCCACCCGCGACATCATCCGGCGGGTGTAGTCGGCGTCCTCGGGGCGCCCGGGGTGCAGCGGGGCGAGGGTGAACCCGCAGTTGCCTCCGGCGACGGTGGTGACGCCGTGGTTCATGGACGGGGTGGCGTACGGGTCCCAGAAGAGCTGGGCGTCGTAGTGGGTGTGCGGGTCGACGAATCCGGGCGCGAGGACGAGACCGGTGGCGTCCTCGGCGGTGACGGCCTCCTCGGTGAGCGTGCCCGGTTCGGCGACGACGGCGATGCGGCCGTCGCGGATGCCGATGTCGGCGGGGTACGAGGGCCCGCCGGTGCCGTCCACGACGGTCGCTCCGCGGATGAGGTGGTCGAGCATGACGGGGTTCCCTTCTGCGGTGGGTGGGTGTGCGGCCGGGGTGCGCACGGCCGCGGTACGCACCCCGGCCCCACGGAGCGGCGGTCCGGGAAGACGCCGCTGGTCGGGGGCGGAATCGAGCCCCTCCGGCGCTTGCGGAGCGGGCCGGGGGCGGAGCCCCCGGAACCGCTACGCCGCGTCGCGGAAGCGGGACGTCCGGTGGACCGGGTCCGTGTCGATCTTCGGGATCACGTGCTCACCGATCAGCTTGATCGAGTTCAGCGTGTCCTGACGGCTCACCCCGATCGGCAGCCCGAAGCTCAGCTGGTCCGCCCCCGCCTGCTCCCACCGCTTGCACTGCGCCAGCACCTCGTCCGGATCGCCGCAGATCATCAGCTCCTCGGCGATCAGCAGCTCGATGATCTCCTCGGTGTACTCCGGGAGCAGTTCGGGCCACTCCGGTATCCCCTCCGGCCGGGGGAACGTGTCGTGGTACCGGAAGAGCAGCGACTGCAGGTAGTTCAGCCCGCCGCCCACCGCGATCTCGACGGCCTTGGCGTGCGTCTCGGCGCAGATGGCGGTGGAGGTGACCATGACGTTGTCGTTGACGAAGTCCCCCACGGGCTCGGCCTCCTTGACGGCCGTCTTGTAGGACTCGACGACCCACTCCATGTCGGAGACCTTCTGCACGCTGAAGCCCAGCACGCCGAGCCCCTTCCTGCCCGCCATCGCGTACGAGGACGGCGAGCCGGCCGCGTACCACATCGCCGGGTGCGACTTCCCGTACGGCTTGGGCAGGATCTTGCGCGGCGGCAGCGACCAGTGCTTGCCCTGGAAGCCGACGTACTCGTCCTGGAGCCACATCTTGGGGAACTCGGCGATGGTCTCTTCCCAGAGTTCCTTGGTGTGGTTCATGTCGGTGATGCCCGGCATGAACCCGAGGATCTCGTGGCTGCCGGCCCCGCGCCCCGAGCCGAACTCGAAGCGTCCCTCCGACAGGTGGTCGAGCATGGCGACCTTCTCGGCCACCTTCACCGGGTGGTTGACCGGGGCCAGCGGGTTGAAGATGCCGGACCCGAGGTGGATGCGGTCGGTGGCGTGGGCGAGGTAGCCCAGATACACGTCGTTGGCCGAGATGTGCGAGTACTCCTCCAGGAAGTGGTGCTCGGAGGCCCAGGCGTACTTGAAGCCGGACTTGTCCGCCTGGATGACGTACTCGGTCTCCTCGATCAGCGCCTTGTGCTCTGCCCCGGGGTCGACCTTGGCCCGCGCGGCGGGCACGTACCCCTGTACAAAGAGCCCGAATTCCAAGGGGGTTCACCGTCCTCAATCGTTTCTGACACTCCGTCAGATCGTGATGCGTCCGACTGTTCCACCGGCACCCGTACCCGTCAATACCTGACGCATCGTCAGCTCGGCTCAGAACAGGCTGACGCCCGCCAGCCATCCCCCGTCGATGACGAACGGCTGCCCGGTGATGTACGAGGAGTCCTCCGAGGTCAGGAAGAGCGCCAGCGCGGCCACCTCCTCCGGCTGCCCGATCCGGCCCAGCGGCACGAGCTTGCGGTACAGCTCGGCCACCGCCGCCTTCGACTCCTCCGGGTCCGCGTCCGGGTCCAGCGCCGCCGGGTTGGTCATCGCGGTGTCCACGGCACCGGGGCAGACGGCGTTGACCCGTATCCCCTTCCCGGCCAGCTCCACCGCCGCCACCCGGGTCAGCCCGAGCACCGCATGCTTGGTGGCTGCGTACGCGCCCACGAACGCCATGCCCGTGAGCCCCGTGTACGAGGCGGTGTTGACGATGGTCCCGCCGCCCGCGGCCTCGATCTCCGGCGCGACGTTCTTGATCCCGAGGAACGCGCCCACCTGATTGACCTGCACCACCTGCTGGAACTCCTCCAGCGGTGTGGACACCAGCTCGTTGAACCGGAGGATCCCCGCGTTGTTGACCAGCCCGTCGATCCGCCCGAAGGCGTCCTTCGCGGCGGCGACCGCGGCCTGCCAGTCCTCCTCCCGGCTCACATCGAGACGGACGAACCGGGCGACGTCCGCCCCCAGCTCCTCCCGTATCTCCTTGGCCAGCGCCTCGCCCTGCTCGTCGAGCACATCGGCGATCACCACCCGTGCGCCCTGCGCGGCGAAGAGCCGCGCCTCCTGCTCGCCCTGCCCGCGTGCCGCACCGCTGATGAGTACGGTCCGCCCGTCCAGCTTGCCCATGGCCTGACTCCTACCTGTCGAGATGGGGGGCGACCTCGGCGGCGAACACCGCCATCTGGTCGGTCAGTTCGCTGCGGCTCCGGCTGCGGAACCGCACCTGGATCTGGTGGACGCCCATGGCCCGGTACGCGCGCAGCGACTCGGCGACGGCCTCCGGCTTCCCGGTGAGGGTGCGCCGCCCGACGGACCACGCCGGCTCACCGACGTACAGCGGCTCGGTGATCGCACCGATGACGATCGGTGCCTCGATCCCGGCCGCCTCCCGCAGCCGCTTCAGCCGGGCGATCTGCGCGGGCAGCTTCTCCCGGGGGTCGCCCTGCGGCAGCCAGCCGTCGCCCCGCAGGGCCGCCCGGCGCACGGCCGCCGGCGAGGAGCCGCCCACCCACACCGGCACCCGTTCCTGGGCCGGCCGGGGCAGCTGCCCGAGGCCGCCGAAGGAGAACCGCTCCCCCGCGAACTCCGGGTACTCCTCCGGGCCGAGCGCCGCCTTCAGCGCGTCGATGGTCTCGTCGAGCACGGCACCCCGCCGCTCGAAGTCCGCCCCGAGCGCCTCGAACTCCTCCGGTACGTGCCCGGCCCCGACCCCGAGGATCAGCCGGCCGCCGCTGAGGTGGTCGAGGGTGGCGTACTGCTTGGCGGTGGCCAGCGGGTGGCGCAGCCCGACGACGGCGACATGGCTCATCAGCAGGACCCGCTCGGTGATCCCGGCGAGAAGGGCGAGGGTGGCGACCGGGTCGTACCAGACGGTGCCCATGGCGTCGGCGAGCCGGCGCGGGATCGCCACGTGGTCGCAGCTCGCGAGGTAGGCGAATCCCGTCCGGTCGGCGGTGCGGGCGATCTCGGCGAGATCGGCGGGGCCGGCCGCGGCCTCCCACCGCTCCGCGAAGATCGCGCTCTGCGACTGGATCGGGAGCTGCATCCCGTACGACAGCGGCCCGGTGGTCGCGATCGGCATCGGGCGGCCTCCTTCCGTTGCACCGGAGGAATCTGACGCACCGTCATATGACGGCCGCGGGGGCCATCGTCGTACGTGACGATGCATCAGACAAGGGGTGTGCGCACCCCGTCACGCCTCCGGTGCCCGACGGGCCGCCTCCACCGGCCGGCCTCTCAGCCCGCGGCGCGACGTCGCGGCGGACTCCGCCGACGAGCAGGGCGATCGCGCGCCGCGTACGACCGTCGTCGTCCAGCACGCCGCACTCCGCCGCCGGACCGGGGAACGTTCCGCCGTCGGGCCCGCGCACGCCGCGCCGGCCCGACGGCGGAACCGCACGCCGCGTCAGGCGTCCGCGTCGCCCTCGTAGTCGTCCCCGCCGGTCGCCGCGCTCTCGGGGGCCGTCGCCTCCTTCTCCTCCTCTTCCTCCTCGTCCTCGTGTTCGTCCGGGGCGGCCTGGAGACCCACGCCCTGCGAGGCCGACACGTTCTGGTCGATCGCGCCACCGCCGCCGTCGTGGTCGCTGCCCGCCGTGCCCTTGCTGAGCGGGGCCAGCACGTTGAGCGTGCGGTCCACCTCCAGCCAGGAGTCGGCGTTGGAATTGTCGATGGTGACCAGGGAGGGTCCGTGGTGCGTCTCCATGCCGCCGTCCGGGGCGTCGGCCCAGGCGGCGCCCGCGGCCCACTGGCCCTGGCAGAGCGCGCCGAGGACGACCGAAGCCAGGGCCGCACGCGCCCTGGACGAGGTGAGTGCCATGTGTCCGTGTCCTTCTTTCGCTGTGGTTCACGTGGCGCCGGGGCCCGTGGAGCGTGGGGGTTGCTCCACGGGCCCCGGCGTTCGGGCGGAGCGGATACGGCCGGGCGCTCCCCCGCACCCGGCGCGCAGTCCGCGTCAGACGGTCACGGGCTCGGCGGCCGAGTGATGCCTGCTGATGTTCTTCTCCAGCAGCTCCGTCGAACGCTGCACCCCGATCCCCTCGGCGGGCACGAACTCGGGAAGCCGCCCGTCGGAGCGCTTGAGATTCGTCAGCGCGCTGTCGATGGCCGCGTGCGCGGCGAAGAGGCAGGGGGTGCTGTAGATGGCCACCTGGCACTCCAGGTCGGTCAGCTCGGAGAGCGAGAGCCGGGGCGACTTGCCGCCCGCGATCTGGTTGAAGAGCAGCGGCTTGTCACCGACCACCGCCCGGATGCGCTTGATCCACTCGACGCTGCGCACCCCGTCGACCAGGACGACGTCGGCGTCCGTCTCGGCCAGCGCCTCGGCCCGGCGCAGGATGTCGGCCTCCTCCGTGGCGTCCGTGCGGGCGACGACCACCAGGTCCCGCCTGCTCTCCAGCACCAGGTTGAGCTTCTCCAGGTACTCCTCCAGCGGCAGCACCTGCTTGCCGTCCGCGTGACCGCACCTGCGGGGGCGCTTCTGGTCCTCCAGGATGATGCCGGAGGCGCCGATCCGCTCCAGTCGCTGCACCACGTGGCAGGCGACCTCGGGATCGACGTAGCCGTCGTCGATGTCGACCAGCAGGTGGTGGGAGGGGAAGGCCAGCCGCAGCCGCTCCACGAAGGCCACCATGTCCGGCCAGGCGATGAAGCCGATGTCGGGGAGCCCGTAGTGGGAGGCGGCGAAGCCGAATCCGGACACGAAGAATCCGTCGTAGTGCCGGGCCACGACGGAGGCCGAGTACATATCGTAAATACCGATGAGCGGAGTCGTTCCCGGAGACCGGACTTCTTCCCTCAGTGCAGTTCCGTAGCGCACAGCGTCTCTCCTTGACCAATGGATGAACGGGTGTCGGGTGATTTACGTCCCGGGTGCCGCGGGCTCCGTCGACGCCGGACCCGGAGCCACCGATGCCTCGGGTGCGGGAACACCGCACGCGGGCTCGCCCGCGAAAAAGGCAGCGGCATTTCCAGCCGCACGGGACGTAGGACTGCCCTCTTGCGAAGACCCGTATATCTATACAGCCATGACCGTGTCTTTACTCCGGAACGCGCCGCTTTTTACCCTGTGTGCGAGGCTTATCGGGCGCACGCAGGGAGCCTTCGGACGGCGCGCGGAATGCGGCGGGCGCTTTCTTTCGGATCATCCGAAACAACAACCCGGGAAAGTGCGGAATGCCTTGCGTATACGCTGTGTTGACGTTTTACGGGACGGCCGGGGCGGCAGCGCGGAGGCCGCCGTCCGGCGGTTTCCCCGACCGCTTCAGCAGTAACGTTCCGCCGTTCCGTGGGCCTTCGGCGGCGGGCCTACCGGTCGAACTGTTCGAGAAGGCTCTCCACATAGCGTTCCAGGCGCTCCGCGAGCACCGGGGGCGTCAGGTCGGTCCGCCCCAGCTCCCGCCACGGGGTCGCCAGTTTCTCCGCGTCCGGGGCGCAGGCGAGCGCGTCCAGCAGCCGCCAGTACAGGTGGTCCGCCGCGCTCGCGGCCGTCCGCCCGCCCGCCGCCTCGTACCGCCCGGCGAAGCTCATCCCGGCCGGGACGCCGTGCAGCAGCGCCAGCGCCGTCGAGCAGTGCGCGACATCCAGGTCGGCCGGGCCCCAGGAGGTCTCGACCCAGTCGACGACCCCGCTGATCCGCGACCGCGCCCCCGCACCGTCGAAGAGCACATTGCCCGGATGGAAGTCGCGGTGCAGGAACTTCGGTACGTACGCGGGAGGTTCGCGGCGGATCACGTCCACCGCCCGCCGCCACAGCAGCGGCCGCCCGGTGGCGCCCGGCACCCGCACCCGGTCCGGCGCGGTCCACGCCTCGTAGTCGCGCGGACGGGTCGCGTCGGTGACCCCGACCGCGTGAATGCCCGCCAGCTGCCCGGCCAGCAGCCCGATGCGCCGCTCCGCCCCCGCGTCCTCGACCCGCACCTCGCCGGGCAGCAGGGTCATCAACAGCGAGGGATGGTCGCAGTGTTCGCCCCGGGCGTCGACGGCCACGCACCGCGCCGCCGGGACGTCCGTACCGTCCAGCAGCCGCAGGATGTCCGCCTCGCGGGTGAGCAGCCCCGGTGCGTGGCGCACGTAGAAGGGCTTGACGAAAGACCGCAGGACCAGCGAACGACCGCCCCGCGGACCGGAGATGTCCAGCCGCCGCATCTGCGAACTCCACCCGCCGAGCAGCCGCCGCACACCCTCGATCCGCTCCCCGGGCGCCAGGTTCTTCTCGGCCCACGTCCGCGTCGCGGCCCAGCCGGATCCGTCGTCCGCCGCTTCACCCATACGGGGAGCCTAAGGGCTGTCCGTTCGGATCACGCAGGGCTCGCGGGGTCAGGCCCGATCCGAACGGCCGGCCCCCTGGGCCCGGTTCGAGGGCAGGGCCCAGCGGCGGCCGACGGTCCCTCTCACTTCCGGTACAGCGCCTCGATCTCCTCCCCGAAGTCCCGCGCGATCGCGTCCCGCTTCAGTTTCAGCGAGGGCGTCAGATGACCGCTCTCCTCGGTGAAGTCCACGGGCAGGACGGCGAACTTGCGGATCGACTCCGCGCGGGAGACCAGCCGGTTGGCCTCGTCGACGGCGCGTTGCAGCGCCGTGCGCAGCTCGTCGTCGTCGACGAGCTGCCGTATCGGTACGTGCTCCTTCTTCTTCATCCGGCGCCAGTGGGCGAGCCCGTCCGGCTCCAGGGTGATCAGGGCGGTGATGAAGGAGCGGTTGTCGCCGACCACCATGCACTGGCCGACCAGCGGGTGGGCGCGCAGCCAGTCCTCCAGGGGCGCCGGGGTGACGTTCTTGCCGCCGGAGGTGATGATGATGTCCTTCTTGCGGCCGGTGATCGTGAGGTAGCCGTCCTCGTCGAGCGCGCCCAGGTCTCCGGTGGCGAACCAGCCGCCCTCCTGTACGGGTACGGCCCGGCCCTGTTCCGCGTCCCAGTAGCCCTGGAACACCTGGCCGCCGCTGAGCAGCACCTCGCCGTCGTCCGCGATCCGCACGGCGGTGCCGGGCAGCGGCCAGCCGACGGTGCCCAGGCGCGGTCTGAGCGGTGGGGTGACGGTGGCGGCGGCGGTGGTCTCGGTCAGGCCGTAGCCCTCGAAGATCTCGATGCCCGCGCCCGCGTAGAACGCCGCGAGCCGGTGGCCCAGCGGGGAGCCGCCGCAGATCGCGTACCGGACGTGACCGCCGAGCGCCGCCCGGATCCGGCGGTAGACCAGCGGGTCGTACAGGGCGCGCGCCGCCCGCAGGCCCAGGCCCGGACCCGGGCCGGTGCCGTGTTCGGCGGCCTCCACGGCCTCCCCGTACCGCTGGGCGATATTTGCGGCACGGTCGAACGACGCGGCGCGGCCCATCTTCTCGGCGGTGGCGCGGCCGGTGTTGTAGACCTTCTCCAGCACGTACGGGATGGCCAGCAGGAACGTCGGCCGGAAACCGGCGAGGTCGGCGAGCAGGTCCTCGGTCCGGATGGACGGGGCGTGGCCGAGGCGGACCCGGGCGCGCAGGCAGCCGATCGCGACCATCCGCCCGAAGACGTGGGAGAGCGGAAGGAAGAGCAGCGTGGACGCGGGGTCCTTGCTGATCGACTTGAACACCGGGTGGAGGAGTTCGATCGCGTTGTCCACCTCGGCGAAGAAGTTGCCGTGGCCGAGCACGCAGCCCTTGGGCCGGCCGGTGGTGCCGGAGGTGTAGATGAGGGTCGCGGGGGTCTCCGGCTCCAGCGTGGCGCGGCGGGCGGTGACGGTCTCGTCGGGGACGTCCCGGCCGAGGGTCTTCAGCCGGCCGAGCGCGCCCGTGTCGAACTGCCACAGGTGGACGAGATGGCCGAGCTGCTTGCGCTCCTGGCTGATCAGCCGGCCCTGGTCCGCGGTCTCGACGGCGCACGCGACGGCGCCGGAGTCCTGGAGTATCCAGCGGGCCTGGAAGGCGGAGGAGGTCGGGTAGACGGGGACGGTGACCAGCCCGGCGGCCCAGGCCGCGAAGTCCAGCAGGGTCCACTCGTACGTGGTCCGGGCCATGATCGCGATCCGGTCGCCGGCGGCGAGGCCCTCCGCGATCAGGCCCTTGGCGACGGCGAGCACCTCGTCGGCGAACTCCGCCGCCGTCACGTCCTGCCAGCCGCCGTCCGGCCGTTTGCGGCTGAGCACGGCGTCGGCGGGGGCCTCGCGGGCGTTGTCGAACGGGATCTCGGCGAGCGAGCCGCGGCGGACGGGCGGTGCGGCGGGCGGTACGGAGACCTGCCGCACCGAGCCGTCCGCGGCCCTGGACCTGGCCGGCTCGACGAGGACGGGGGCGGGGGCGGTGGGTGGCGTGGACACGTGCGGCTCCTCAACGTGGGGTCGGGTGATCTCGCCGGTCCGTCCGGCGGCCGGTTCGTCCGAGGCGTCAGGGGTGTGGTGGGTGCCGGAGATGCCAGGAGTGCCAGGGCGTCAGGGGCGTTCGAGGACGGCCGTGACGCCCTGGCCGCCCGCCGCGCAGATCGAGATCAGGCCCCTGCCCGGCGCGTCCCGCTCCGCCAGGAGCTTCGCGAGGGTGGCGACGATCCGGGCGCCGGTCGCGGCGAACGGATGGCCGGTGGCGAGCGAGGAGCCGGCGACATTGAGCCGGTCCCGGTCGACCGGCGCGAGGCCCTGCTTCTCCCAGGCCGCGAGGGTGGCCAGCACCTGGGAGGCGAAGGCCTCGTGGATCTCGAACAGGTCGAAGTCCTCGATGGTGAGCCCGGCGCGCTCCAGCATGCGCGGCACGGCGTACGCGGGCGCCATCAGGAGTCCGTCGTCGCCGTTCACGTAGTCGACGGCCGCCGTCTCGTACAGGGAGAGAAAGGCGAGCGGCTCCAGGCCGTGCGCGCGGGCCCACTCCTCGCTCGCCAGCAGGACGGTCGCGGCGCCGTCGGTGAGCGGGGTGGAGTTGCCCGCGGTCATCGTCGCGTCGGGCCGGCCGGTGCCGAACACCGGCTTCAGCGTGGCGAGTTTCTCGACCGTGGAGCCGGGGCGGAGGTTCTGGTCGCGGGTCAGGCCCCGGAACGGGACGACGAGGTCGTCCAGGAAGCCGCGCTCGTACGCCGCCGCGAGCCGCTGGTGGCTGGTGGCCGCGAGCAGGTCCTGGTCCTCGCGGGTGATGCCCCACCGGCGGGCGGTGACCGCCGCGTGCTCGCCCATCGAGAGGCCGGTGCGGGGTTCCGCGTTGCGCGGGACGTCCGGGACGAGGTGCCGGGGACGTACGCCCGCGAGCGCCTTGATCCGGGCGCCCGCCGACTTGGCCCGCCGGGCGTCGAGCAGCAGCCTGCGCAGCTCGTCGTTGACGCCGAGGGGCGCGTCGCTCGTGGTGTCGGTGCCGCCCGCGATCGCCGAGTCGATCGCCCCGAGCATGATCTTGTTCGCGGCGGCGACGACCGCCTGGAGGCCGGTGCCGCAGGCCTGTTGGACGTCGTACGCGGGGGTGCGCGGGTCGAGTGCCGAGCCGAGCACGGTCTCGCGGGCCAGGTTGAAGTCGCGGCTGTGCTTGAGCACGGCGCCCGCGGCGAACTCGCCGACCCGCTCCCCCCGGAGTCCGAACCGCTCGACCAGACCGTCCAGGGCGGCCGTGAGCAGCTGCTGGTTGGAGGCCTGCGCGTACGGGCCGTCGGAGCGCGCGAACGGGACGCGGCTGCCGCCGATGACCGCGACCCTGCGGGGCTGCGGGAGTTCGAGGGGGATCATCTCGACCAGCTCCTGACTCTTGAGTAACCTTACTCTGGAGTAAATCTACGACCGAGCAGGGAGTCTGGACAATGGCCGACCGCTATCTGCACTTCACCGGCACAGCACCCGGCCGTTTCCTGACCCGGCGGCTCAGGCTCCCGCAGCCCGCCCCGCTGCGCCGCTGGTCGTCGGCGGCCCCGGCGCTGGACGGCCCGCTGCTGCACCTCACCGCCGGGGACTCCGCGGTCACGAAGGAGCTCGGCGCACTCCTCGCGGCCACCGGCCTCGACGTCACCGGACGCGCCGACCGGCCCGCCGGGATCGTGCTGGACGCCACGGCCGTCGACACCCCCGGCGGCCTCGCGGCGGTCCACGCCGCGCTGCACCCCGTGGTCCGCTCCCTCGCCCCGGGCGGGCGCGTCGTCGTGCTCGGGGTGCGGCCGTCGGCCGACGACCACCACCAGGGAGCCGCCCAGCAGGCGCTGGAAGGGTTCGTACGCTCACTGGGCAAGGAGATCGGCAGGGGCGCCACCGTACAGCTGCTCCGTATCGCACCGGAAGGCGTCGCCGGGGCCGAATCCACCCTGCGCTTCCTGCTCTCGCCCCGCTCCGCGTACATCAGCGGTCAGGTGATCGAGCTGACCGCCGCCACGCCCGGCCCCGTCGCCGACTGGGCCGCACCGCTCGCCGGGCGCACCGCACTGGTCACCGGCGCGGCGCGCGGGATCGGCGCCTCGGTCGCCGGGGTACTGGCCCGGGACGGCGCCCGGGTCGTCTGCCTGGACGTCCCGCAGGCGGAAGACGAGCTGGCCCGTACCGCCGAGCGGCTCGGCGCCACCGCGCTGCCGCTGGACATCACCGCCGACGACGCGGCGGAACGGATCGCCGCCGCGGCCCCCGACGGCCTCGACGTCCTCGTCCACAACGCGGGCATCACCCGCGACCGCCGCCTCGCCAACATGCCGGCGGACCGCTGGGCCTCGGTCCTCGACGTGAACCTCGGCAGCGTGCTGCGCACCACGGACGCACTGCTGGCGGCGGGCGCCGTCAACCGCGGCGGCCGGATCGTCGCCACCGCCTCCATCGCCGGCATCGCGGGCAACAACGGCCAGACGAACTACGCGGCGAGCAAGGCGGGCATCATCGGGCTGGTCCGCGCGCTGGCCCCGCGCGCCGCCGCCGACCACGGCGTCACGGTCAACGCGGTGGCCCCCGGCTTCATCGAGACGAGGATGACCGCCGCCGTCCCCCTCTTCATCCGGGAGGCGGGACGCCGGATGAACTCCCTCTCGCAGGGCGGTCTCCCGGTCGACGTGGCCGAGACGACCGCCTGGTTCGCCCAGCCCGCCTCCACCGCGGTCAACGGCCAGGTCGTGCGCGTCTGCGGCCAGAGCCTGCTGGGGGCGTGAGCCGGTGCCGAATCCGAACGTGTCACTCGTACGGGCAGCTGTCACGTCGCCGTTCAAGAGGGCCGGCCGACCGGGTGCCACCCTCCCCGCCGACCGGATCGCGCTCCCGGCCGCTCCGATCGCCGCCGCCCCGCTCGCCGCATACCGCCGGATCTGCGGCTACCCCGACCCGGGACCGCTGCCGCTCACCTACCCGCACGTACTGGGTTTCCCGGCCACCATGCGGCTGATGACCGCCCGGAGGTTCCCGCTGCCGGTCGTCGGCCTCGTCCACACCTGGATCGAGATCACCCGGCACCGCCCCCTGCACCCCGGCGACGCGCTCGAACTCACCGTGTACGCCGAGGAGCTGACGCCGCACCGGCGCGGCACCGAGGTCACGATGGTCACCGAGGCACGGCTGGCGGGCGAGCCGGTCTGGGAGTCCCGCAGCGGCTACCTCTCCCGGCACACGAGAACCGCCCCACCCACGGAACACCTGCCCGAACCGTCCGGACCGGCAGAAGCCACGCCCCCCGCAGAACTCCCCGCCGTCGCCGCGTGGCAGCTGCCCGGCGATCTGGGCCGGCGTTACGGCGCGGCCTCGGGCGACCGGAACCCCATCCATCTGTACCCGTTCACCGCCCGGCTCCTCGGCTTCCCCCGTGCCATCGCCCACGGCATGTGGACCGTCGCCCGCTGCCTGGCCGAGGCACCGCGCCCCGACGAGATCCACCGGGTGCGGGCCGACTTCAGGGCCCCGGTCCTGCTGCCCGCCACCGTCACCTACGCGGCGGACGCCACCGGCTTCCAGCTGCGCGGCAACGGCCGCGTCCACCTCACCGGGCGGACGGGCCCGGCGGCTGCCAGGGACGGCCGTTCATGAGGTTCTCCAGCCCCGCCCAGGAGAAGTTCATCAAGGTGGCCGCGGCCTCCTTCGCCGAGACGCCCGGAGTCTCGTTCGCCCACCCCGCGAGCGACTCCGCGGCGCCCACGAGCGCCTGCGCGAGCCCCGACACATCACGGTCGGGCAGCGCCGGATCGTGGTGCGCCTCGCGGGCCGCGGCCCCGATCAGCTCCGTCACGAAAGCAACGATCTCGTCCCGCATCGCCGTCACCTCGGCGGCGAAGGGCTCGCCGTGCGTACGGGCCTGGCGGTGCAGCACCGCCCACCCGTCCGGGTGCTCCGCCGTGTGCGTGAAGAACGCCCGCAGCCCGGACCACAGTTGCCGATCGGCCGGCAGGCCCGGCTCCGCACCCGCCCGCACCGCTTCGACCAGCGCTTTCGCCTCGCGCCTGATACAGGCGGTGAAGAGCTCCTCCTTGGAGTTCAGATACAGATAGACGAGCGGCTTGGACACCCCCGCCAGTTCGGCGATCTCATCCATCGAGGCGGCCCGGTACCCGCGCCGGCCGAAGGTCCGCACGGCCGCGTCCATCATCTGCTGCTCACGCACGGCCCGCGGCATCCGTTTGCTCTTCACAGCACCCACGTCGACTTCCTCCCGCCCCCCGGTGTGCCACTCCCCGGCAAGGGTACGGCGCGTGGTTCCGCCCCGTTGTGCACGCCGACGCCCCCGGTCCTGCCCGAAGGCGGACCGGGGGCGCCGGCGTGTGTCGTGCGGTGAGCGGTTACGCGGCGACCGGCACCCGCTCCGGCTCGGTGTCCCGCACCTCGTCGCCGTCGACCGGGGAGGACGAGGCCGAGTTGTACGCGTCGTGGTCGAGGATCTTCTCGCGGGCCGAGACGATCACCGGTACCAGCGCCTGGCCGGCCACGTTCGTGGCCGTCCTCATCATGTCCAGGATCGGGTCGATGGCCATCAGCAGGCCGACGCCCTCCAGCGGGAGACCCAGCGTCGACAGGGTGAGGGTCAGCATGACCGTCGCACCGGTGAGACCGGCGGTGGCCGCCGAACCGATCACCGAGACGAACGCGATCAGGATGTAGTCGCCGACGCCGAGCTGCACGTCGAAGATCTGCGCGATGAAGATCGCCGCCAGCGCCGGGTAGATCGCGGCGCAGCCGTCCATCTTGGTGGTGGCGCCGAACGGGACCGAGAAGGAGGCGTACTCCTTCGGGACACCGAGGCGTTCGGTGACCTTCTGGGTGACCGGCATGGTGCCGACCGAGGAGCGGGAGACGAAGGCCAGCTGGATGGCCGGCCAGGCACCCTTGAAGAACTGCACCGGGCTGAGCTTGGCGACGGTGGCGAGCAGCAGCGGGTACACGCCGAACAGCACCAGGGCGCAGCCGATGTAGACATCGGCGGTGAACGTCGCGTACTTGCCGATCAGGTCCCAGCCGTAGTCGGCGATCGCGTAGCCGATGAGGCCGACGGTGCCGATGGGGGCGAGGCGGATGACCCACCACAGGGCCTTCTGGAGGAGCTCCAGGACGGACTCGCTGAGCGTGAGGATCGGCTGGGCCTTCTCGCCGAGCTGGAGCGCCGCGATACCGGCGACGGCGGCCATGAAGACGATCTGGAGCACGTTCAGCTCGGTGAACGGCGTGATCACGTTGTCCGGGATGATGCCGGTGAGGAAGTCGAGCCAGGAGCCCGCGTGCTCCGGCAGCTTGCCGTCCTTCGGCGTGAGGCCCGTTCCGGAGCCCGGGTTGGTGACCAGGCCGATCGCGAGGCCGATGGCGACCGCGATCAGCGAGGTGATCATGAACCAGAGCAGGGTGCGGGTGGCCAGCCGGGCGGCGTTGTTGACCTTGCGCAGGTTGGTGATCGACACCAGGATCGCGAAGAAGACGAGGGGCGCGACGGCCAACTTCAGCAGCTGGACGAAGATGTGGCCGACCTTGTCGAGCGTGGTGTAGAGCCAGCCGATGTCATACGTACGCGTGAGCCAGCCGAGTACGACACCGAGGACGAGACCGGCGACGATCTGGGCCCAGAACGGGACCTTGGGTATACGGAAACCGGAGCCGGACGGGCTGTCGGCAGCGGTGGACGCGGGGTTCGCGGACACGGACACACTCCAGATGTGACGCATCGGGACGCACGGGGACGACTGTGCGGGGGACGGGGGTGGGGTGCGGCGCCCGCGTCAGGGGCGGCGCCGCTGCATGGTGCCGTTCAGACCTTGCGGCAACAGACCGCGGACATACAGCGGCAGAGATCGACATGCAGGCGCTCCACGAGCGGGACGCTCGCGGCGTGTCGATGGCGCACTGCTGTCTTCATGTCGAACACGTTAACACTTGAACTTTGAGAAGCTCAAAGCTCTTCTTTGACCCAGATGGGCCCGCGACACCGCCGTCATCGCGCCCAGGACCGCCCCGGACACCCGCGGGAACGACAAAACCCCAGTACAGGAGCGGGCGCTCCGGCGCTGGGGTTTCGATGGAAAGGTCTGTGGGTGTGAGGAAGCTTACGTAGTCCTTATGCAGCCCTCACGCCGTCGCCACCGTCACGGGGTGACGTGGTCCTCGCGGGTGCGGTTCGCTTCGAGGCGCCCCTTGGCGCGGTCGACCGTGGACACGATCTGCTCGGACATCTCGTCGCGCTGCTTGCGCAGCAGCACATAGCTGAGCGGCGCGGACAGGACCAGGGCGAGCAGAATCACCCAGACGAGATTGGAGCCGTTCGTCCCGGAGGGCAGCAGACCGAAGTGGACGGCCACGGCCGCGACGGCGAAGCAGCCGACGAAGATGCTGAGGCGCATCGCGGTGTACCGAATGGTCGCGCTCGGCTTGGCAGCGGACACAGTTGGCCCCTCTCTCGACGTATGGCGGTCCTTCGATCCTGCCCGACCAGTGAAGCATGCCCCGGAATCGATCAGTTCGCAGGGCTCCGCCAATGGGGGCGGACCCGCCTCAGAGGCCGAGCGGCAGCAGCATGATGATGTCGTCGCGGTCGTCGCCGTCGGCCACCCGGATCGCGTCGGGCACCCGCCCCACCTCCTTGTATCCGCACGAGGCGTAGAAGCGGTCGACGCCGGTGCCGCCGCGGCAGGTGAGCCGGACGGCTTCGATCCCCTCGATCCCGCGGGCGGCCCGCGCCGCGGCGTCCATCAGGTCGCGCCCGTAGCCCTTGCCCTGGTGGCGGGGGTGGACCATCACCGTGTACAGCCAGAGCCAGTGCGCCATCAGCCGGTGGGTGTTGAGGGCGAGGAAGGCCGTGGCCGCGACGGCGCCGTCCTCGTCGCGCCCGATCAGCAGGCGGGTGCGCCCCTCGGCCATGGCGACCAGGTGCTTGACCAGCTCGGGCCGTATGTCCTCGACGGTGACGGGCGGCACGAAGCCGACCGCGCCGCCCGCGTTGGAGACATCGGCCCACAGTTCGGCGATGCCGTCCCGCAGGGTGCGGTCGAACGTCGGATCCAGCTCGAATGTAAGTGTCATCCGGGCAGATTAGCCATTACACCCTCCCGACCTCAAGCCATGTCCGGTACGCGAGAAAGCCCCGGCCGAAGGCCGGGGCTCCCGTGGAACCGAACCGCTGACGACGCGCGGGGCGGCCGGTCAGACGCGCATCGGCTGCGGCGACTCGCGCCGCCCGGCGTCCGGGCCCGGGTACTCGCGGATGATCTCGTACCGGGTGTTGCGCTCGACGGGCCGGAAGCCCGCGTCGCGGATCAGGTCCAGCAGATCCTCGCGGCCGAGCTTGTTCGGCGTGCCGTAGTTGTCCGCGTCGTGCGTGATCTTGTACTCGACGACGGAGCCGTCCATGTCGTCCGCGCCGTGCTGGAGCGCGAGCTGGGCGGTCTGCACACCGTGCATCACCCAGAAGACCTTGACGTGCGGGACGTTGTCGAAGAGCAGCCGCGAGACCGCGAAGGTCTTCAGCGCCTCGGCACCGGTCGCCATGGTCGTCCGCGCCTGGAGCTTGTTGCGGACCTTGCCGTCCTTCATGTCCACGAAGTCGTGCTGGTAGCGCAGCGGGATGAAGACCTGGAAGCCGCCGGTCTCGTCCTGGAGCTCACGCAGCCGCAGCACGTGGTCGACACGGTGCCGGGGCTCCTCGATGTGCCCGTACAGCATGGTCGCCGGGGTCTTGAGCCCCTTCTCGTGCGCCAGGCGGTGGATCCGCGACCAGTCCTCCCAGTGGGTGGCGTGGTCCACGATGTGCTGGCGGACCTCCCAGTCGAAGATCTCCGCGCCGCCGCCGGTCAGCGACTCCAGGCCGGCCTCGATCAGCTCGTCCAGGATCTCGGAGGCCGAGAGCCCTGAGATGGTCTCGAAGTGGTGGATCTCGGTGGCGGTGAACGCCTTGAGGGAGACCTGCGGCAGGGCCTCCTTCAGCGCGCTGAGCGAGCGCGGGTAGTAACGCCACGGCAGGGTGGGGTGCAGCCCGTTGACGATGTGCAGTTCGGTGAGGTTCTCGCCCTCCATCGCCTTCGCGAGGCGGACGGCCTCCTCGATCCGCATGGTGTACGCGTCCTTCTCGCCCGGCTTGCGCTGGAACGAGCAGTAGGCGCACGACGCGGTGCACACATTGGTCATGTTGAGGTGCCGGTTGACGTTGAAGTGCACGACGTCGCCGTTCTTGCGCGTGCGCACCTCGTGGGCGAGGCCGCCGAGCCAGGCCAGGTCGTCCGAGGCGTAGAGGGCGATGCCGTCCTCACGGGTCAGCCGCTCCCCTGCGCGGACCTTCTCCTCCAGCTCGCGCTTGAGCCCGACGTCCATGCGGCTGCCTCCCAGTTGTCGACGTGCTGTGCGTTCCCCGGTGCCGGTGATACCGGGCGAAACCCCCGGTCACCCCGGGGGCCCCACCACGTTACGCCTACGCCTCGTCGGGAAGTTCTCCGACCCGGTTCTCCCACTTGGTGGAGAGCACGATCGTGGTGCGCGTGCGCGAGACACCCCTCGTGCCGCTGAGCCGGCGGATGGTCTTCTCCAGACCGTCCACGTCGCCGACGCGCACCTTGAGCATGTACGAGTCGTCGCCCGCGATGAACCAGGCGTCCTCGATCTCCGCGAGGTCCTTCAGCCGGCGGGCGACGTCCTCGTGATCGGCCGCGTCGGAGAGCGAGATGCCGATCAGGGCCGTGACCCCGAGCCCCAGGGACGCGGCGTCGACGGTGGCGCGGTAACCGGTGATGACACCGGCGCTTTCCAGCCGGTTGATGCGGTCGGTGACGCTGGGCCCGGAGAGCCCGACGAGCCGTCCCAGCTCGGCGTACGAGGCCCTGCCGTTCTCCCTGAGGGCCTGGATGAGCTGCCTGTCCACCGCGTCCATGTGACTGAAACCTTCCATTGTTCAGCAGTATCGCGAGTCTACGTGTAGAATCTAAGGCATGCAGGCTTCATTGCCTGTAAATCTTTCCGAACATCCAAAAAACGCTTTCGAATCTTCAGGAGTGAGAACACCGTGTACACGATCGAGATGGCCTACGCCCGGATGCGCGAGCTGCAGGACCTGGCCAACCGCTCGCGTGCCCACCAGCCCGCCGCCGCGCACCGGGTCGACCGGACCCGCAAGCCGCGCGCCATGAAGAAGCGCTGACACCGGGGTCAGCCACGGGAGTCACGGGAGCCGCCACCGAGCTCTCCCTCCCACCGGCGGTACAGGTCGTGCGGCACACCCGCCGCGTCCAGTACCCGCCCGGCGACGAAGTCCACCAGATCCTGGATGTGCGTCGCCCCCGCGTAGAACGCCGGAGAGGCGGGCAGCACCACGGCGCCCGCCTCGTCCAGGCTCACCAGATGCTTCAGCGTCTGCCCGTTCAGCGGGGTCTCCCGCACCGCGACGACCAGCTTCCGCCGCTCCTTGAGCGTCACGCTCGCGGCCCGCTGGAGCAGATCCTTCGAGAGCCCGAGCGCCACTCCGGCCACACAGGCCGTCGAGGCCGGGACGATCAGCATCCCCTTCGCCGGATACGACCCCGAGGACGGGCCCGCTCCCAGGTCACCGGCCGCCCAGTGCCGTACGCCCTCGATGTCCACGTCGAAGGTGTGCGGTTTCCCGTCCGCCCCGCGCGCCAGCCAGCTGCGCAGATCCTCCTGCCAGTGCCCGTCGCGGAACGCGATCCCGGTCTCGTCCAGCAGCGTCAGCCGCGAGGCCCGGCTCACCACCAGGTCGACGCTCTCCCCCGCGGCCAGCAGACCGCGCAGCACGGCGGCGGCGAATGGAGTGCCCGAAGCGCCTGAAACCCCGACAATCCAAGGCTGTCGCTGGTGCTGAGTCACTGAAGTCCCGGAATCCACACTCCTGAGCCTATCCGGCGGTACGGAACCGGAACTGAGTAAGGTGCCTCGGGCGTTCCAGGGGTGGGAACAGGGACGGCGGGCAACCGCGAGGAACGACGGGGGACGACAGGGGGGCACGATGGCCGCGTCGTGGGACCGGTCCGCGCCGGTGTGGACGGCGGGCGACCGCGCGAGGACCGCGGCCAAGCTGATGCTCGGCTGGGTGGCGTTCCTCTGGCTGCTCGAAGCCGTCGACGCCGCGACCGGCCATGCGCTGGACTCGTTCGGGATCGAGCCCCGCCGGGCCGGGGAGCTGCTGGACGTGGTGCCCGCGTCCTTCATCCACTTCGGCTTCGGCCATGTCGCCTCCAACAGCGTGCCGCTGCTGGTCTTCGGCTTCCTGGCGGCGCTGAGCGGCGTCCGCAGGTTCGCCGCCGTGGCCGCGATGATCATCGTGGTCGACGGGCTCGGCGTCTGGCTGGTCTCACCGGACGGTTCCAACACGGCGGGCGCGTCCGGGCTGGTCTTCGGCCTCTTCGGCTATCTGCTCGTCCGGGGGTTCGTGGACCGCAGGGTCCTCGACATCGCCGCCGGTCTGGTGGTCGGCGCGATATGGGGCTCGTCGATCCTGGTGGGGCTCTCCCCCGCCAACACCTCGGTCAGCTGGCAGGGGCATCTGTTCGGGCTGGCGGCGGGCGTGGCGGCGGCCTTCGTCTTCCGCCGCCCCGCGCGCGGCCGGAGCACGGTGCCGCCCGCCCGGCCGCTCATACCGTAGAGCGCGCTCCATGCCATGGAGCGCGCTCATGCCGTGGGGCGCGGACCGGTCCCGTGGTGTCCGGGTCAGCCCTCGCCCTGACCGGCGCTCCCCATCGGGCCGACCTTCACCTGGGAGCCGGATCCGTCCGTGACGGGCAGCGTGGCACCGCCGGGCCATTCGAGGGAGAACGACTTCGTCTCGTCCGGCGGGGTCACCACCAGGGCCGTGATGCGGACGCCGGAGCCGCCCGACTTGTTGATCGGGTAGTTGATGCCGAAGTACACCGACTTCCCGTCCTTGAGGGTCATCGGGGTGGACTTCTCGCCGGTGCGCTCCGCGGACAGCGACCCCGCGCTGGTCTTCAGGTCGACGCCCGCGTAACCGGAGAGCACGCAGTCCCGGCCGCCGCCGTTCTTGAACTCCACCGCGACGGTGCCCTCGGTGTCGCCGTCGATGGTGCTGTCCGTCGCGGTGATGTCCAGGTCGTCGGTGCGGCACTTGCCGATGCCGCTGTTCCCGCCGGAGCCGGTCCCGGCGGCCGTGCCCTGCCCGCCGGACCCCTTTCCGTCGGAGTCCTTGCCGCCGTCCTGGTCCGCACCGCCCGAGCCCGAGCCGCCGCTCGCCGACGACGCGGAGGACGGAGGAGCGGTCTGTCCCAGGTCGTCCTCGCCGTCCTGGCAGGCCGTGAGCGAGAGACCGGCGACAACGGCCAGGGCGGCGAAGGTGAGCTTGCGTGCGCGCATCGTTTCTTCCTCAGTGTCAGTGGGGGGTGTCGGCGGCTCGGCACGGTCGGTACGAGCGAGCGTTTCTGATCACCAGGAGTCGCCAGGCCCGGCGACCCGTTCCGCCCAACCACCCGCTAATACACCCCTGTTACACGCACAGCCAGGCACAACGCGCACCACCGCCGGGCCTGCCCCGCCCGCACCCGCCCCCTGCCGCGCACGCTTCCCGCCGCCGTCCGGCAAGGGAAACAGGGGCCGGACACGGCCCGCCGCAGCGCGCGGGGAGACGCCGCCGGCCGGCCGGGGCGGCGGTTCCCACCGCCGTCGCGCACCCGCCGGCACCCGCGGTCCACTGGGACGGACCCGTGACGCGGCGGTCCTTGACCGCCCCGGGTGACCTGCCTCGTCGACCCGGCGCGCCCACGCCCAGGGCGGCAGTCCGTCGGGGACGAGGTCCGGGACCCGCCGGGCATGCCCCCGGACACGGCCCCGGGCGGGCTCAGACGGTCAGGCCCCGCACCAGCAGGTCCAGGAGAGCGCACGCGAACAGCGCCATCCCGATGAAGCCGTTGACCGAGAAGAACGCCCGGTTCAGCCGGGACAGATCGTGCGGGCGCACCACCCGGTGCTCGTACACGAACGCGACGGCGACGATCGCCATGCCGATCCAGTAGAACAGCCCGGCCTCCGTGGCCAGCCCGAACCAGACCAGCAGCCCGGTCGTCACCACATGGCAGACCCGCGCGCCCCACAGCGCGGCCGGGATCCCGAACCGGGCCGGCACCGAGAGCACCCCGTGTGCCCGGTCCGCCTGGACGTCCTGGCAGCCGAAGATCAGGTCGAAGCCGCCGATCCAGATGCCCACCGCGAGACCGAGGATCACCGCGTCCCACGACCAGCCGCCGGTCACCGCGAGCCAGGCGCCGATCGGCCCTATGGCCTGCGCGATGCCGAGGATGGCGTGCGGGTAGTGGGTGAACCGCTTCCCGTACGGATAGACCACCATCGGCACGACGGCGACCGGCGCGAGGGCCAGACAGAGCGGGTTCAGCAGTGCGGCGGCGCCGAGGAAGAGGACGACGGCGACGAGCGCCCCGGTCCACGCCGACTTCACCGAGACCGCCCCGGTGACCAGCTCCCGGCTCGCGGTACGCGGGTTACGGGCGTCGATCTCCCGGTCGATGATCCGGTTGCAGGCCATCGCGAAGGTCCGCAGCCCCACCATCGCGATCGTGACGAGGAGCAGGGTGCCCCAGTGGATGGACCTGTCCGCCTGGAACATTGCGGTCAGGGCGGCGATGTACGCGAAGGGCAGCGCGAAGACCGAGTGCTCGATCATCACGAGCCGCAGGAACGCCTTGACCTTGCTGTTCGGATGTACGGGCCCTGAGCCCAGTGCTGCTTCGGCGGCGCTCACAGTCCGTATTCCTTCCACCGGCGGTCGACCTTCGCCGCCGTCCCGGGGTCGGACTCGACCATGTCCGGCCAGCCTCCGTCCCGGGTGTAGCCCTCCTCGGGCCACTTCTTCGTCGCGTCGATGCCCGCCTTGCCACCCCAGAACTGCTGGTAGGAGGCATGGTCGAGATGGTCGACGGGGCCCTCGGTGACCGTCAGGTCCCGCGCGTAGTCCGTGTTGCCGAGCGCCCGCCACGCCACCTCGTGCAGATCGTGGACGTCGCAGTCGGAGTCCACGACCACGATCAGCTTGGTCAGCGACATCATGTGCGCGCCCCAGATGGCGCTCATCACCTTCTGGGCGTGCTTCGGGTACTTCTTGTCGATCGAGACGATCGCGCAGTTGTGGAAGCCGCCCGCCTCCGGCAGGTGGTAGTCCACGATGTCCGGCACGATGATCTTGAGGAGCGGCAGGAAGAACCGCTCGGTGGCGCGTCCCAGCGGACCGTCCTCGGTCGGCGGCCGGCCCACCACGATCGACTGGAGCAGCGGACGCTTCCGCATGGTCACGCAGTCGATGGTCAGCGCGGGGAACGGTTCCTGCGGCGTGTAGAAGCCGGTGTGGTCGCCGAACGGGCCCTCGGGAAGCATCTTCCCGGGCTCCAGCCATCCCTCGATGACCACTTCGGCCTGCGCCGGGACCTGGAGCGGCACGGTCTTGCAGTCGACCATCTCGATCCGCTTGCCCTGGATGAACCCGGCGAAGAGGTACTCGTCGATGTCCCCCGGCAGCGGCGCGGTGGAGGCGTACGTCACCGCGGGCGGCGCGCCGAACGCGATGGCGACCGGCAGCCGCTCACCGCGCTTGGCGGCGACCTGGTAGTGGTTGCGGCTGTCCTTGTGGATCTGCCAGTGCATCCCGATGGTGCGGCGGTCGTGGCGCTGGAGCCGGTACAGCCCCAGGTTGCGCACGCCGGTCTCCGGGTGCTTGGTGTGGGTGAGGCCCAGGTTGAAGAAGGAGCCGCCGTCCTCGGGCCAGGTGAAGAGCGCGGGCAGCAGGTCCAGGTCCACGTCGTCGCCGGTGAGGACCACCTCCTGCACCGGGGCGCTCTCCTGCTTCACCTTCTTCGGCGGCACGTGCACCATCGAGCCGAGCTTGCCGAAGGCCTCCCGCACCCCGACGAAGCCGTGCGGCAGCTCCGGCCTGAGCAGCCCGCCGATCTTGTCGCTGATGTCGGCGTAGGACTTCAGCCCGAGCGCCTTGAGCAGGCGCTTGTCGGTCCCGAAGACATTCATGGCCAGGGGCATCGAGGACCCCTTGACGTTCTCGAAGAGCAGCGCGGGGCCGCCCGCCTTGTTCACCCGGTCGACGATCTCGCCGACCTCCAGGTAGGGGTCGACCTCAACCTTGATGCGCTTGAGTTCGCCCTCGCGTTCCAGGGCCCGGAGGAGGGAACGAAGATCGTCGTAAGCCATGCCGTCCAGTTTGTCATCACCGTCGGCGATCAACCGGGGGACCCCACCCGGGCGGCCCGCGACCCGGTCGCTCCGGCGTCCCGCGGCCGGTTCACCCCGCTCGCCGTGATACGTCACAGGCACCGGTTACTCTGGGCCCCAACCGGGGCGGGACAAGCCCCGCCAACTCTCCGCAGGGGGACCTTTCCATCATGTTCCGGGCCCTGATCTATCTCCTGCCTCTGGCGCTGACGATCTACGCGTTCATCGACTGCCTGAACACCCCCGAGGACGAGGCCAAGCACCTGCCGAAGATCGCCTGGGTCTTCATCATCCTGCTGTTCTGGATCGTCGGCCCGATCGTCTGGCTGGCCGCGGGCAAGATGCGCCACGCGCCCGCCGGAGGCCGTACGCCGTCCGAATGGCACCGCAATCACCGCTCGCAGTGGGTGGCGCCGGACGACAACCCGGATTTCCTGAACGCGCTGAAGGAAGAGAACAAGAAGGACGAGTCGCTCCTCAAGGACTGGGAGGCCGACCTGCGCCGCCGCGAGGAGGAGCTGAAGCGCCGCGAGAGCGGGGAGAGCCCGAGCCCCTCGGGCGAGTAGCCCCCACCGGGCCTGCCCTGGGCCCGTACCGGCCTCGCCGAGGGCGGCGTTCCCGTCGGCGCCGCCCTCCACGGACCGGGCGGCACTCTCCCCGGCCGTGGCCGCAACCGCCGTGTCCAGGACGGCGATCCGTCGCTGCACGCGGAGACCGCGGCCTTCCGTGCGGCCGGGCGCCAGCGCTCCTACCGCGGTACGACGACGGCGACGGCGCTCTCCCCGTGCCGGTACCGCAGCGGCCTCGTGCGGCGGTTCGGGATCTCGCGGGTGGTGATCGGCGAGGCGCGGACGTTCAGCGGCGGGCACGAGTGGCCGGCCCGGCACGGGGTGGAGATCGTGCTGCTCGACGACGCCGTGCGCGTGGCACTGATGCGGGATTTCGTACGGGACCACCCCGGCCTCCGGAACGAGGACATCGGCGCCGGCTGATCCGCTGCCGCACACCCCCCAGAACGTTCGAAAATCCTCTCCACTCCCCAACTCTCGGGCGATATCCTCATGTTGACGGTGTGACAGATCGGATGAAGCGTCGACGCCGGGGGGTGCTGTGGAGAGAGAGCTGTACGGACGCGAGGCGATCTTCGACAACGACGGACTTGCCGCGCGCCTGACCGGCCTCACTCCGTACGGCTCCGCCCGGGTCGCCTACGAGCACCGCGACGATCCGCCGGTCGCCGTGCTGACCGGCGGTCGCGGCATGGGCAAGACGGCCGTGCTCAAGCAACTGCGCCATCTGTACCGGGAGATCACGCCGGTCGCCCTGGTCGACTGCGAGGCCGTCGTGGCGCCCGAGGACGCGGGCCCCGGCTGGACCCCGGTCACCGGCGCGCTGCCGGAGTTCGCCACCCAGCTGACGGCGAAGGTGCACGCCGCACGTCCGGTGTCGTTCCCCCGGCTGAGCCTCGGGCTCGTGGCGGTCGCCTCCATCTCCTGGACCCGCGAGGACGAGACGCGGGCACGGCGGGACCTCCAGTCGCTCGGTCCGATCCTGGCGACCGTCGACGGCCGCGGGGACGCGGCGACCGGCTGGGTCACCAAGGTACTCACCAAGCTGGCCGCCAGCGCCTTCGACTCGGTGGCCCCGATGGCCGGGATGATCGCGGAAGCCACCGTCGAGACGGTCCTGGAGGAATCGTTCAGCCGCTTCCAGCGCCGTTCGGCCGACTGGTACGGCGGCTACCCGCACGCGGGCGGCAACGGCCGGATCGGGCTGCGGCAGCTGGCGGTCGATTTCGAGCGCGGCGGCGATCTGCGCGGCCGGGCCGAGGACCATCTGGTGCTGGCGCTGGCCGCGGACCTGGTCGCCGCCTACGGGGGTCTGGCCAGGGGCGCCCGCCGGGGCCGCCCGGTGCTGCTGATCGACAACGCGCACACGCCGCTGGGCCGGCAGCTGGTGGAGCCGCTGCTGCGGCAGCGGGCCGCCGGGGCCCGCGACCGGATCGCGGTGTTCGCCTCCTCCCGGGTCCGGGACCACGAGGGGCTCAGTCATGCGGTGCGGCGCCGGCTGCCGGAGGTGGCGCACGGTTCGCGCTGGTCCAGGGGCACCGGCGTGACGTCCGGGATCCTGGCCGTGGAGCTGACCCCGCTCGATCCGGAGCAGGTGCGCTCGGCGTTCGACCGGCACGACCGGGCGGGCCGTGTCCCGGCCGGGCTGGCCCGTGGTGTGCACCGGCTGACGGGCGGGCGCCCGCTGGCGGTGGAGCTGCTGGCGCTGGCGGCGGGCGAGGCTCCGGAGCCCGCCTCGCTGGTGCCGGGATCGCTGCTGGACCGCATGGTGGAGGTGCGCGAGGACCGGGCGCCGGCGCAGGTGGCGGACGAGCTGCTGACCCGGCTGCTGCCGGGGGCCGAGCAGCGGCTGGACTTCCTCGCCGTGCTGGCCGCCGCGCACGGCGAGGACTCCGCGCGGCTGCTGGCGGGGAGCCGGCTGGGCCGGGGGGCGCCGGACGGCGACGTGGCGCTGCGGATGCGCGATGCGCTGCGGGCGGACGACTGGCCGGTCGGACCCGGCCACTTCATCGCCGATCCGCTGTTGCGTTCGCTGCTCCTGCACCGCCTGCGGTTCCAGGACGGCGACCATCCGTCCTACGCGGTGTGGCAGGCGGTGCACGTCTCGCTGCGCGGGGCGTACGGCCCCGGCGGCCGCCACCCGAGCGTCCCCCACCTGCTGTACCAGAAGCTGCTGCTGGGCGACGTCGAGGCGTGCGTGGGACATCTGCGGCTGCGGTTCGACGAACCGGACGTGCCGACGTGGCTCGCGCTGCTGGGCTTCATCGCTTCGGCACCGTACCCGCGCACCCGAGGGGCCGTCGGCCCCGATCCGCGGCGCGCGGTCGCGCTCGGCCGGGCGGACAACACGGTGCCGAGAGGGCTCGAACCGTCGGCCGGGGAGCTGCACGTGCTGCTGCGCCGGCTGCTGCACGCCGTATGGCTGCTGTCCGATCCACTGGCCCTGCCGGACGAAGAGGTGATCGACAAGATGGCGCACGAACTGCGGCAACTGTCCGGCAGGCATCCGACGGGCAACAGCCTGCTGTGGGACGCGGCGACGCACTGGCCCCGGGACATCCGGGCCTGGCGCCCGCTGTCCATGCCGCCGGGCGCACCGGGCGCGGGCGACGGCGGGCCGGGGCGGCGGGGGAACGGCGGCCCCGATGCGTAATCCACTGCGCTACCGCCTCTGGTACACGGCCCGGCAGAAGGTCGTCACCTCGGTCGTGGCCGCCGCCGTGGTGATCACGTCCGGCTGGTACGGCATCGGCCGGCTCACCGCCCCCGAGGACCGCTCCTGCGCCCGGGGCGTCGAGCGGCCGCAGGGCAGCGACGAGTGCATCGGCGTCTCCGGTGACGGCTACGACTTCGGGCGGCCGAAACTGACCGAGGTCGCCGCGGCCATCGCCCGCGAGAACGACAGTCTGAAGCCCGGCCGGTACGCGACGGTCGCGCTGCTGCTGCCGCTGACGTCGACGGACGGGGCGATGCAGACGAAGATGCAGCACGAGCTCCAGGGCGCGTTCGCCGAGCAGTACCGGGCCAACCACCTCTCCAACGACCAGGTCCCGAAGATCCGGCTGGTGCTCGCCAACACCGGGAAGAACAGCCTGCTGTGGCGGCCCGCGGTCGACCGGCTGAAGACGATGACCGGGGCCCCGGACCACCTGCGGGCGGTGTCGGGCGTCGCCACCAGCAGTACGCAGATCAAGTCGGCCGTCAAGGAGCTGACCGCCGCGCACATCGCGGTCGTCGGCACCACGATCACGGCCGACGACATCGCCAACGGCGCGAAGGGCGACCCGTTCCCCGGCCTGGCCCGGGTGTCGCCGACCAACCGGGACGAGGCGCGTGCTCTGGCCCGCTTCGGGCAGGTCAAGGCGGAGAAGGCGCTGCTGGTGCAGGACACCCGTACCGGGGACCACTACACGGACACGCTGCGGGCCGCCTTCACCTCGCTGGTGAAGGGCACCCGCTACCAGCCGGAGCTGTTCACCTCGCGCAGCGACCCCAACGACGAGGGCACCACGGCCAACACCTTCCAGCAGATCACGCACCTGATCTGCGACACGGACGCGGAGACGGTGTTCTTCGCCGGACGCCACGTCCAGCTGCGGCAGTTCATCAACGCGCTCGGGGCCCGGGGCTGCCAGAACCGCGCGTTCACGATCCTGACCGGCGACGAGGGCTCGTACCTCGGCAGCGACAAGAAGCTCGACCGGAGCGCACTGCGCCGGAAGGTGACCGTCCGCTACGCCTCGCTGGCGCACCCGGACGCCTGGGTGTCGGCGACGGGCAGGGGCCGGGCCGCCACGGGCGGTTCCCCGGCGGACTACCGCGCCTTCCTGGACCTGCTGGCCACGGTGTCGAAGAAGCCCGCGGGCCCGATCGGCCCGACGGATCACAAGGCCCTGACCGACGGCCAGGTGATCATCGCGCACGACGCGATGATGCTGGCGGTGCAGGCCGTCCGGCAGGCGACCCCCGAGGACGAGCGGCTGCCGCAGCTCGCGGACGTGGGCGAGCAGTGGCCGCGGGTGAAGGGCTCGCTGCGGGTGTCGGGGGCCAGCGGCTGGATCTGCCTGGACAACCACGGCAACCCGTACAACAAGGCGGTCCCGGTGGTGGAGCTGGCACCCGAGGACGCCAGTCAGCGGTTCGTGTCGATCGCCTGGCCGGAGGGCGCACCGCCGGACGGGAAGTGCCTGCTGCCGTCCTCGGCGCCGTGACGCCCGTCCCTCGGCGCCGTGATGCCCGCCGGAGAGGCCGCCCGACGACCTCTCACCCCTCGGCCGCCACGTACTCCTCACGGAGCCCGGCCCACCGGACCGGGGTCCACTTCGACCAGTCGGCGGGGTACCCGTCGAGCGCGTCCACGAGGTAGCAGAAGTGGTCGTGCCAGCCCGCCAGGCAGTCCAGGCGTAGTTCGTCGTCGCCCCGGAACTCATTGGTGAACCGCAGCAGCACATGGTCGCCGCGCGGTGGCTCCAGGTGGAAGCGGATACGGCCGTGGAGCCCTTCGAGGGTGTACTCGGCGACCCGCTCGACGTCCCAGGCGGTGATGGTGCCGGGGGCGACCGCGGCCCGGCCCTCCTGGTCGGTGCTGAGCCAGCGGAGCGTGATCGCTCCGCCCACGCGGGGTTCGAAGGGGTCGGCGGCGGCGAGCCAGCCCGGCAGTCCCCCGGAACTGGCAACGGCTGCCCACACCCGCGGAACGGGGTGGGGCAGCCGTAGCACGAACCTCAGAGTGTGCAGGTCACCATGGGTTTCGCTGGTGCCGGGCTCGATGAGGGGGCTCGCAACGGTCATGGTTCCAGCGTGGCGCGGTGGTGCGGGATCCGCACCCGTACAGGGGGTTCTCAGACGCCGGCGTAGGAGTGCTTGCCGGTGACGAAGATGTTCACGCCGTAGTAGTTGAAGAGCCAGCAGCCGAAGGCGATCAGCGCCAGGTAGGCGGCCTTGCGGCCCTTCCAGCCCGCGGTGGCGCGTGCGTGCAGGTAGCAGGCGTACGCGACCCAGGTGATGAAGGACCAGACCTCCTTGGGGTCCCAGCCCCAGTAGCGGCCCCATGCGTCGCCCGCCCAGATGGCGCCCGCGATGATCGTGAACGTCCACAGCGGGAAGACGGCGGCGTTGACGCGGTAGGAGAACTTGTCGAGCGTCGCGGCCGCGGGCAGCCGGGAGAGCACGGACTGGGCGAACGAACCGGGCTGCCCGCCGTTGGCGAGCTTGTTCTCGTAGCTGTCGCGGAAGAGGTACATCAGGGTGCCGGCCGCGCCGATGTAGAAGACGGCACCGCAGATGATGGCGGTGGAGACGTGGATCCACAGCCAGTACGAGTGCAGCGCGGGCACCAGCTGGTCGCTGGAGGTGTAGAGCACGGTGGTCGCGATGCCGAGGTCCAGCAGGACGGTGGTGACCAGGAGCAGCCCCATCCAGCGGACGTTCTTCTTCAGCGCGAGCAGGATCAGGTACGCGCCGACCGCCACCGTGGAGAAGGTGATGGAGAACTCGTACATGTTGCCCCAGGGGGCACGCTGCACGGACATCGCGCGGGCGATGACCCCGCCGGCCTCGACGAGGAAGGCGAGCACGGTCATGGAGACCGCCATCCGCCCGTAGAGGTCGCCCTTGAACGTGCCGCCGGCCGCGCCGGGCCCGTCCGGCACGTCACGGGTGCCGGCCGCCGCGCGCGTGACGATCTTCGGGCGGTCCAGTACGGCGGTGCCGCCGCCCTTCTGCGCGACCTGCACCTTCACCGAGCCTGCGGCGCCCGCGCCCTCGGCCCCGGTCAGCGCGGCGGCGGTGCGGCCGACCTTGCTGCGGCTGCCGAACACCCATTCCGCGATGTGCGCGAAGAAGGCCAGGGTGTAGACGGCCATCGACGAATAGATCAGCACATTGCTGGTGTGCGCCAGGTTCTCGTTGGTTGCGGCGGCGAGATTCACTTCTCAGCCCCTTCGGCAGGTTCTTCGGAGGATTCTTCGACGGAGTCGGAATCCGGTTCGGGGGATGAACCGGGCTCGGTATCGGTGCCGGGCGCGGTATCGGTCTCGGGCGCTGTGGGCGCCGAGGCGATGAGCGTGACCGCGAGATCGGCCAGCTCCTCGGGAAGCTTCGCGGACTCGCTGCGGCCGAGACCCGCCATTTCGACGACCGTGACGCCGTCCGCACCGGGGGCCACCCGGACCCAGACCCGGCGCCGCTGGATGAAGAGCGAGCCCGCGAGTCCGGCGATCGCGGCGACGGCTCCGGTGAGCGCCCAGCCGCTGGCCGGCTGCTCCGAGACCTGGAAGCTG
Organism: Streptomyces sp. NPDC048295; assembly: GCF_040652135.1. Classification (NCBI taxonomy): domain Bacteria; kingdom Bacillati; phylum Actinomycetota; class Actinomycetes; order Kitasatosporales; family Streptomycetaceae; genus Streptomyces; species Streptomyces sp. NPDC048295. Next base: position 59,028 of record NZ_JBEZLL010000031.1, on the reverse strand, counting down.
GCCCACTCCTGGATGCCCTCGAAGGTGATGGAGCCCGCGCCGTCGGGGAGCTTCATCGTCTCGCCGACCAGCAGCCGCTGCTTGAGCTGCTTGCCCTTGGCGTCCTTGAACTCCGTCATCTTGGACTTGTCCAGCTGGTACACGTTCTGCGCCAGCCCGGAGTCGGGACCGAGGTAGCCGTGGTAGCCGTTGAGGGCCAGTACGGGCATGTCGGCGGCCGGGAACTGCGAGAACATCGTGCCCTTGCCGTTGCCCGCGAAGGTCGGCACGAAGAACGCCTGGAAGCCCAGCTGGGTCTTCTTGCCGTTCTTGTCGCGGTAGCCGTCGAAGACCTTGATCGCACCGGTCGAGGTGACGTTGTTGTCGATCGGCAGCAGCGGCACCGCGTTGCGGTAGACCTCCTTGCCCCTGCCGTCCTTGACCGAGACGACCGGCGCGTAGCCGTGCGCGTTGAGATAGACCTTGGTGCCGTCGACGACGAGGGGCTCGTTGACCCTGATGACGGTCTTCTGCGGCTTGCCGTACGCACCCTTCTCGTACGTCACATGGGCCTCGTAGGTCCTGGGCGTACCGATCTGGGGGCCGCGGCGCTCGTAGGTGCCGGTGAACTTGTCGAGCGTGAAGCTGAACGGGACGAGCGAGTCGTCGTCGAAGAGCGAACCGGACTTGAAGTCGTCGTACTGGGTGATCGTGTTGGAGAAGCCGTCGCCCTCGACGATCAGCTTGCCGCCCTCGGACTTGAAGAGCTGCCCGACGGCGAACGCCACCAGCATCACGATCAGGGCGACGTGGAAGACCAGGTTCCCGGCCTCGCGCAGATAGCCCTTCTCCGCGGCGACCGCGTCGCCCACCGTGTGTGCGCGGTAGCGCCGCTTGCGCATCATCGCGAGCGCGGCCTGACGGACCTGCTCGGGCTCGGCCTCGGTCCGCCAGGTGGTGTACGCGGGCAGCCTGGTCAGACGCTTGGGGGCGCCCGGCGGCTGGCTGCGCAGCTGGCCGACGAACTGGCCGGTGCGCGGCACGATGCAGCCGATGAGCGAGATGAACAGCAGGATGTAGATCGCGGAGAACCACACCGAGCTGTAGACGTCGAAGAACTGGAGCTTCTCGTAGATCGGCGAGACGGTGGTGTGGAGCTTCTTGAAGTTCTCCACCTTCAGCTCGTCCACGCTGTTCTGCGGGATCAGCGAGCCGGGGATGGCGCCGAGCGACAGCAGGAAGAGCAGGATCAGCGCGACCCGCATCGAGGTGAGCTGCCGCCAGAACCAGCGGACCCAGCCGATGACGCCCATGGCGGGCAGAGCGGCCGCGCTCTCCTCGCTCGGGGCGGTGGAGAGCTGGGAGCCGGCGGCGCCCAGTTCACCGGCGCTCTCCCGGTCCCGCTCGTCCGGGCGCTCGCGCTCCGGGGCGGGGGGGTTGGACTTGGTGTTGCTCATGGAACTCAGATCCCCACCGTGAAGCCGTTGGACCAGCCCTGCAATTGCTGCATCATCGTGCCCCACACGCCGGTCAGCAGGAGCAGACCGGTCACGATCATCATGACGCCGCCGATGCGCATGACCCATGCGTAGTGCCGCTTGACCCAGCCGAACGCGCCGAGCGCCTTGCGGAAGGCGACGGCGGCGAGCACGAACGGGACGCCGAGGCCGAGGCAGTACGCGATGGTCAGTACCGCCCCGCGTCCGGCGGTGCCCTGGTCCATCGCGAGGATGCTCACCGAACTGAGCGTCGGGCCGAGACACGGGGTCCAGCCGATCCCGAAGAGGGCGCCCAGCAGCGGTGCGCCCGCCAGCCCGGTCACCGGCCTCTTGTGGATACGGAACTCACGCTGCGTCATCCAGGGCATCAGCCCCATGAAGAAGATCCCCATCAGGATCATCAGCACGCCGAGGACCTTGGTGAGGATCCCGCTGTTGTCCTGGAGGGTCTGACCGAAGAAGCCGAAGAGCGCGCCGCCGGAGACGAACACGGCGGTGAAGCCGAGTACGAAGAGCGAGGCGCCCGCGACCATCCGCCCCCGCCGGGCCTGCGCCAGGTCCGTGCCGCTGACCCCGGTGACGTAGCTGAGGTAGCCGGGAACGAGCGGCAGGACGCACGGCGAGAAGAACGAGACGAGCCCGGCGAGCACGGCGAGCGGCAGCGCGACGATCAGCGCCCCGTCCACGATCGTCGAGTTCTCGCCCTGGAGCGCGGCAAGGGTGTGCACGGAATCACTTCTCCGCGATCAGCGGGTCGATCATCTTGTGCAGCTTGTCGGAGTCGAGCGCGGCCAGGGAGCGGGCGGCGATCCTGCCGTCCCGGTCCAGGACCACGGTCGACGGAATGGCCTGCGGACGCAGCGTGCCCTTGGGGAAGCGGAGCATGAGCTTGCCGGTCGGGTCGTAGAGGCTCGGGTAGGGGACCCCGTAGTCCTTCTCGAAGCTGATCGCGGGGCCCCTCTTGGGGTCCCGGGTGTTGATCCCGACGAACTGGACGTCCTTGTCCTTCGTCTCCTTCGCCACCCGCGAGAAGTACTGGGCCTCCAGGCGGCAGGGCCCGCACCACGAGCCCCACATGTTCAGTACGACGACCTTGCCCTTGTAGTCGGCGACGTCGAGCTGCTTGCCGTCGAGGGTCTCGCCGTCCAGCTTCGGGGCGGCCTTGCGGTCGCCCTTGTCCACGGTGGAGATACCGCCACTGCCCGTGACGAAGTTGGTGTTGCCACCGCCTCCGGCCTTGTTGCCGTCCCCGCCGCACGCGGTCAGCGTGAGGGCGAGTGCGGCGGCCGCTGCGGGGGCGGCGAGCAGGGTGAAGCGGCGTCGGGGTGCGCGGCCATAGCTCATGTGAAAAGTTTCGCATGGCTGTTTCGACGATCTCGGGCACCCCCCTCAGTGCCCGTAAAGCCCGTTGTCAGGCTTGTTTAAAGAAGGCGTTCCAGCCGCCTTCGGGGGACTGTCCGACCTCCAGCGTGCGGAGCTTGTCGAGTACGTCCGGGGTCTGGACGTCGAGCCAGTCGACGAACTGCCGGAAGGAGACGAGGCGCACATCCGGCTTGCCCGCGATTTTCTTGAGCACTTCCTCGACGGCGTCCATGTAGATGCCGCCGTTCCACTCCTCGAAGTGGTTTCCGATGTAGAAGGGCGCGCGATTCGTCGAGTACGCGCGGTTGAAACCGGCGAGGTACGACTGGGTGGCCTGCTTGCGCCATTCGGGATAGCGCGAGGGCATGCCCTTGGTCGAATTCAGCGACTGGTTGGCGAGGATGTTGTAGTCCATCGAGAGGACCTCGAAGGTGTGCCCCGGGAACGGCATGGCCTGGAGCGGCAGGTCCCAGACGCCCTCCCGCTTCTTGGGCCAGACCTGGGTACCGCCGGGTGAGCTGGCGTCGTAGCGCCAGCCGAGCTTGCTCGCCGTGGGCAGCAGATTCTCCTGGCCGAGCAGACAGGGGGCACGGCCTCCGACCAGTTCCTTGCGGTAGTCGAAAGGCAGCGGGTCGAGGTCGGTCCAGCCGGTGTTCGTACGCCATTCGGTGACGAAGGAGACCGCTTGATCGATTTCGTTCCGCCACTGGGCGGAGGACCAGTTCGCGACCGATCCGGAACCGCTGCAGAAATGCCCGTTGAAGTGGGTTCCGATCTCGTGCCCGTCGAGCCAGGCCTGACGGACGTTCTTCAGCGTCTCCTTGATGTGGGCGTCGGTGAGATATCCGATGTCGGAAGCGCCGACGGGGTTGTTGGGCGGCCGGTACATGGACTTCTTCGACTCGGGTAGCAGATAGAGCCCGGACAGGAAGAAGGTCATCGCCGCGTCATGATCCCTGGCGAGTTCCAGAAAGCGCGGGAAGAGCCCGTTGCCGACCTCGCCCGCCCCGTCCCAGGAGAAGATCACGAACTGCGGCGGCGTCTGCCCGGGTTCGAGCGGGACCGGCTTGGCGGGCTGATGCGGCTGCTTCCCGGTGTCCGCGGTGGAACCGTCCCCGATCTTCCGCACGTCCTTCTTCGCGGACCCGGTTCCGCGGGTGCTTCCGTCGGAACCCTTCTCCCCCGTGGTCCCCGACCGGCCCGCGTCCGAGGAACCGAAGGCGCCACAGCCCGCCACCCCGACGGCGGCGGCGGCTCCAAGCCCGGCTCCGAGCAGACCCCTTCGGCTGATGTCGCGCATGATTACCCCATCTGCGGTCGTTTTGCCTTAAGTCCATACAAACTGGCGAAGGCTTAGATGGGTGAATCAACACGAGGGTTCCGCTGATTAGCACATGATTCTTTGTGTGACCAGGCCCCGGGCGTGGCCGAACGCATGACCTAGCAGGTGGCACGGGGTGGGAGCAGTGCTTCGACCACCACCGGGGACAGCGATCGCCGGGCAGACGGAAAATCGCCGGACGGGCGAAAATCAAGCCCGTCCGGCGATCGAGGACAGAACGGCGACCACGGACGAACCGGCATCCGACGCCCGGGACCGGGGCCCCCGCACCCCGCCCGCCCCGTCGGTCCGTGGGCCGGCTACGCGCCGAACGCCTTCGACTTCCCCTTCACCGGCTTCGCCCCGGCCCGCAGATGAGCCGGCACCAGGTCCCGCGCCGGCTCCGAGTACCCGACCGACACGATCTTGTCGCCCTGGTACGTGAAGGTGGTCAGCGAGGCGAGGGTGCACTGCCGCTTGCGCGGGTCGTGCCAGAGCCGCCGCCGCTCCACGAAGCTCCGCACGATCCAGATCGGCAGCTGGTGGCTGACGCAGACCGCCTCGTGGCCGCGGGCCGCGTCGCGCGCGGCGTCCAGCGCGCCCATCATCCGTACGACCTGCTCGATGTACGGCTCGCCCCACGACGGGCGGAACGGGTTCGTGAGGTGCTTCCAGTTGTCCGGCTTGCGCAGCGCGCCGTCGCCGACGCCGAAGGTCTTGCCCTCGAAGACGTTGGCCGCCTCGATGAGCCGCGCGTCGGTGGCCAGGTCCAGGCCGTGCGTCTTGGCGATCGGCGTGGCCGTCTCCTGGGCGCGCTCCAACGGGGAGGCGACGACATGGGTGATGTCGCGGCCCGCGAGGTGCTCGGCGACCCGGTCGGCCATCTGCCGGCCGAGCTCGGAGAGGTGGTAGCCGGGGCGGCGCCCGTAGAGCACGCCCTCCGGGTTGTGCACCTCGCCGTGCCGCATCAGGTGGACGACGGTGATGTCCTTGTCCTTGCGGCCTCCGTCGTCCTTGCGGTTTGCGGTCTCGCTCATGCGGTGGCCTCCGAGGCGGCGCGGGCGGCGGCGGGCAGGGCGGCGGCGATGCGCTCGACGGCCTGCGTGTCGTGGGCGGTGGAGACGAACCAGGACTCGAAGGCCGACGGGGGCAGGTAGACGCCCTGCGACAGCAGCGAGTGGAAGAAGGCGTTGAAGCGGAAAGCTTCCTGCTGCTTGGCGTCCTCGTAGTTCCGCACCGGGCGGTCGGTGAAGAAGACGGAGAACATGTTGCTCGCCGCCTGCACCGTGTGCGCCACGCCCTCCTTGGCCAGCGCCTCGCCGACCAGGCCGCGGATCTCCGCGGAGACCGCGTCCACCTTGGCGTACGCCGCGTCGTCGAGCAGCCGCAGCTGGGCGAGACCGGCGGCGGTGGCGATCGGGTTCCCGGAGAGGGTGCCCGCCTGGTAGACGGGGCCGGCCGGGGCGAGGTGGGCCATCACGTCCGCGCGCCCGCCGAAGGCCGCGGCCGGGAAGCCGCCGCCCATGACCTTGCCGAAGGTCATCAGGTCGGGCCGCACCCCGTCGACGCCGAACCAGCCGGCCTTCGACGTGCGGAATCCGGTCATGACCTCGTCGGAGATGTAGAGCGCACCGTTCGCGGCGCACAGCTCCTTGAGCCCCGCGTTGAAGCCGTCCAGCGGCGGCACGACGCCCATGTTGCCCGGCGACGCCTCGGTGATCAGGCAGGCGATCTCGCCGGGGTGCGCGGCGAACGCCTCGCGGACGGCGTCCAGGTCGTTGTACGGCAGCACGATCGTGTCGCCGGCCTGCGCGCCGGTGACCCCGGGGGTGTCCGGGAGGGCGAAGGTCGCGACCCCGGAACCGGCGGCGGCGAGCAGCGCGTCGACGTGGCCGTGGTAGCAGCCGGCGAACTTCACCACCTTGGCCCGGCCGGTGAACCCGCGGGCCAGCCGGATCGCGGACATGGTCGCCTCGGTGCCGGACGACACCAGCCGCACCTGCTCCACGGGCTCGACCCGGGCCACGATCTCCTCGGCGAGCGCGACCTCGCCCTCGCCGGGCGTACCGAACGAGGTGCCGCGGGCGACGGCCTCCTGGACTGCGGCGATGACCTCCGGGTGGGAGTGGCCGAGGATCATCGGCCCCCACGAGCACACGAGGTCGACATACTCACGGCCGTCGGCGTCGGTGAGGTAGGGACCGCTGCCGGACACCATGAAGCGGGGCGTACCGCCCACGGCCCGGAAGGCACGGACGGGAGAGTTCACGCCGCCGGGCGTCACGAGGGACGCGCGGTCGAAAAGCGTCTGCGAAACTGGGGCGTCATAGGGAAAGCTCACACAAGCCATGGTGTCAGAGCCGCGGACGGTCTTGCGGACAGGTGTTTCACCGCACGCCCGTGGGGGAGGTCACTGACACGATGATCGGGTTGCGCGGCGGGGGCTGTGTCTCCTAAGTAGTAGTCGGGTGGATGAGATATGCATCGCGGTGGCGGAGTGGGCGAAGGGACCGACGACCTGGGGCCCGAGCCTGCCCGGCGGGGTCGGCACCGGCGTGAGGCGGAGCGCGAGCAAGGCATACGGGCCGGTGGTACGCACGGTGGCGAAGCCGGAAGCAGGAGTGGTGGCCGCGTGGGGGTGACCTACAAGTACTTCGGTGCCCCTGACGGGGCCACCGCGGCACGCGTGCCCATTTCGATGCGCCCCGAGGAACTCGGCGGCGACGAGCTGGGCATGGGCGGCATGTTCACCAAGATCAAGCCGGAGACGGTGGCGGCGATGGTCCTCACCGGAATCCAGGGCATACCCCTGCACCGGGTCCCCCCGCTGGAACTGGTCGTGCTGCACCCCGACTACGCGGTGGTCAAGCTTCCGATGACGGTCGTCGACCCGCTGCGCGGCGTCGGCGAGGAGTCGGTGGGCGCCGCGGCGTTCATCTGGTCCACGGTCCCGGACCGCGGCGGCCCGCGCGACGCGTTCAACGTGTACCAGCTCCTGCACGAGTGGCAGGACTTCTCGCACCGGCTGCATGACGCGGGGCACCAGGCGTACTGCCTGGTCTGGCCCTGACCCGGGCCCGTTCGGCGCGGTGCCGCGGCGGGGCGCGCTCACCCGCCCAGGGTCGTTTGGAGCATGACGACGGCGGTGGCCGGGCGTTCTCGCCCGGCCACCGCCGTCGTCGTACACACAGGGCCTGACAAGCCCGTCGTACACGCAGGGCCCGAGGGGCCCGTCGCACACGCAGGGCCCGAGGGGCCCCGGAGGTCAGGCAGCCGCCGGGACGGCCGAGCGCACCTGGGCGATGACCTCGGTGATCGCGGTGACGACCTCGGCGTCGTCCGCCGGGTGGGTGTCGGCGAAGCGCGTCACGGAGCCGGGGATGGACAGCTTGACGTCCTCCAGGACCACGGCGCCCGCGATGCCGACGGACTTGCGGGCGTCGTCCTGCGCCCAGACGCCGCCGTACTGGCCGAAGGCGGTGCCGACCACGGCGACCGGCTTGCCGGAGACGGCGCCGGCGCCGAACGGGCGCGACAGCCAGTCGATGGCGTTCTTCAGGACGGCCGGCATGGTGCCGTTGTACTCGGGCGAGAACAGCAGGAAGGCGTCGACCCCTGCCGCCACCTCACGCAGCCGTGCGGCGGCCGCCGGGACGCTTCCCTCGACGTCGAGATCCTCGTTGTAGAAGGGCACATCGGCCAGGCCCTCGAACAGCTCGATCTCGGCACCCTCGGGGGCGTGCTTGGCAGCGGCCTCGGCGAGCTGACGGTTGTGCGAGCCGGCGCGGAGGCTGCCGACGAGGGCGAGGATGCGTACAGACATGGAAACTCCCGGAAGGCGGCGAGGCGGTTGCGAGGAACATTCAAGCGGACCGTGGTCCGTTTAAAGTTGTACCAGCTAAACGGACCACGGTCCACTTATTCCTCCCGGGCGCTACGCTGAGGTCATGACCGGCCCCGTCATCCCTCCCTCACAGGTACCCGAACCAGGAGGAGAGCGGATAAATCTCCCGCTCGCCCCGACCGACGAGCCCCCGCAGCTACGAGCGGACGCGGCGCGCAACCGCACGCTCCTGCTGGACGCCGCCTCCCGGCTCCTGTCCGGGTGCGGAGCGGCGGACCTGACCATGGAGTCGGTGGCCGCCGCCGCGGGAGTGGGCAAGGGAACCGTCTTCCGGCGCTTCGGCGACCGGGCCGGGCTCCTGATCGCGCTCCTGGACCACCGGGAGAAGCAGCTCCAGGCCGCTTTCCTCTCCGGCCCCGCGCCGCTGGGCCCCGGCGCCCCGGCGGCAGACCGGCTGCACGCCTTCGGACCCGCCGTCCTGCGCCACGAACGCAATCACCACCCGCTGATCCTGGCCAGCCGGAGCGACCCGCTGCGCCACTACGCCGTCCCGGCGCTCCATCTGCGCATCAACCACATCGCGATGCTGCTGCGGCAGGCGAACGTGCCCGGCGATCCGGAACTGCTGGCGCACACCCTGCTCGGCTCCGTCGACACCGCCCTCGTGCACCACCTCACCACCGAGCGCGGCATGCCCCTGGAGCGCCTGGAGGAAGCCTGGCACCACCTGGTCACCCGGCTCGGGGCACCCGCGTAGACAGACCGGCGCCCCGACCCTCCGCCTTCCCCCGCGTTCCCCCGCGTTCCCCCGCACGACGGGATCCCGAGAATCACAGGAATCACGACCTTCGGGAGGAAAGACCCATATCGCCTCGGCGGCTCTTGATACATGCTGGAGAGACATCGACAGTTCCCGACCCCCGGGGGTCCGATGTCCACCGAGACACTCACCGACGCCGTGGTGACCGGCCTCGTCGCCGACGCCACCGCCGCTCCGTCCATGCACAACGCCCAGCCCTGGCTCTTCCGCTACGGACGCGGCAGCCGCACCCTCGTCCTCCGCGCCGACTTCGAGCGCCGGATGCCGGAGGCCGACCCCTCCACCCGCGCCCTTCACATCGGCTGCGGCGCGGCCCTGCTCAACCTGCGGGTCTCCGCCGCCCACCACGGCCTGGACGCGGTCACCGCGCTGCTGCCCTCGCCGTCGGAGCCGGCCCTCCTGGCATCCGTACGCCTGGACGACCGCCCCGACACCCCCCTCGGGCCGTCCGGCGAAGCGCTGCGCGCGCTCCATCCCGCGATCGCGGACCGGCACACCAGCCGCTATCCGTTCGACGAGCAGGCGATCCCCGACGACGTCCGGGCGCGTCTCGCCGCGGCGGCCGGCGCCGAGGGCGCGGACTTCTCGTTCCTGGCCGGGCCCCATCTGGAGACCGTGCTCGGCCTGATCCGGGACGCCGAGGGGTACGACCGCGGGGACCCGGCACGGGAGGCCGAGCAGGAGCACTGGGCCAGGAACACGAAGTCCGACGCGCCGGTCGACGGCGTCCCCGACTACGCCTTCGGCCCCCGCGACGCCGCCGAGCGGGCGACCAACCGCGACTTCGCCGGCACCGTCCCCTTCGCCGGCCGGCCCCATGTCCGGTTCGAGCGCCGGCCCCAGCTGGCCCTGCTGAGCACCGGGGGCGACCGCCCGGCGGACTGGCTGCGCGCCGGTCAGGCGCTGGAGCGCGTCCTGCTCACCGCCACGCTGGAACGGGTGTCCACCTCGTTCGCGACCCAGCCCCTGGAGTGGCCGGACCTGCGCTGGGTCCTGCGCGACCCGGTCCACGGCGCCGGGCACCCCCAGATGATCATCCGTCTGGGATACGGGCCCCGGGGGCCGCGCACACCGCGCCGCCCGCTGGACCGGGTGCTGACGATCGAACCGTAGGAACGCCCGGAAGAGTCCCCGAGAGAAGGCGGTGTGCGCGATGCGGCTCCCCGTGGTCGTCGGAGTGGACGGATCGGATGGCAGCCTGCGGGCCCTGGACTGGGCCGCGGAGGAAGCGGCACGCTCCCGGCTCCCCCTGCGCATCGTGCACGCCTCGCTGTGGGAGCACTACGAGGGGCTGCGGCCCGGAGCCGACGACGAGCACCCCGGCGAACAGGCCCTCGCCGAGCACCTCGTCGCCTCGGCCCGGGACCGTGTGCGGGACCTCAGGCCCGAGGTGGGCGTGGTGTCCGACGTGCAGCCCGAGGACCCGGTGGCCGCACTCGTGCGGGAGAGCCACAAGGCGGCACTCGTCGTCCTGGGGTCCCGGGGACGGGGCCGGATCGCCGGAATGCTCCTCGGCTCCGTCGGACTCTCGCTGGCCGGCCGGTCCCACTGCCCCGTCGTGGTGGTTCCCGCGGTCCTGCCGGCCGCACCGGCGGAACCCGGCCGCGTCGTCGTCGGGATCAGCGACGCCGACGCGCCCTCGGCGGCCGCCGTCTTCGCCCTGGCCCAGGCCGCGGCGCGCCACGCGGAACTGGTCGCCGTACGGGCCTGGCGCCGCCCCGCACACGAGCTCCTGACCCACCCGCCGCTCCCCGGCTCCCCCGCGTCCCCGCAGCGCCGACGGGCCGAGGACCACCTCGACGCGATCCTGGGGGCGCTGGCCGAAGGGGACGATTCCGGAACGGCCGTCCACCGGTCGGTCGTACAGGGACCGGCGCACCAGGTACTGATCGACGCCGCCGAGAAGGCGGAACTGCTGGTCGTCGGCGCCCGGCGGAGCAGCGGGTGGCACGGACTCCAACTGGGCCCGGTCAACCACGCGGTGCTGCATTACGCGCCCTGCCCGGTCGCCGTCGTCCCGGACACGTACCAGGGCTGATGCGCGTCGGGCCGCGGCCGTACGGTTCTCCTCGTACCGATGCACGCACGTTCGAGTCGCTGCACCCACGCACGAGGGGGAGGGCCCGCCCACATGGTCGACGCCGCCGTCGCACGCCTTGTCACCACGCTCGCCGCACCGCTGGACCGGGTGCGGGACGCTGCGGACGCCCCGGCTCTCCTGCGGTGGCCCGCGCCCGGTGGCGGGCGGCCGGCAGGTGTCCGGTGCCTGCTCGTCCAGCACGGTGACACCGAGCTGGCCGTCGTCGACCCCGACTCCCCGGACGCGGCGGCGGTCCGTTTCCCCGCGCCCTGGCCCCGCGGCTTCGGCACCTGCACGGTGGCCCCGGACGGCGGCCTCGCGGTCTTCGCCGGGGTGCACGCGGTGCGTGCGGTGGACCGGACGGGGGCGGTGCGCTGGGAGGTCCGGCACGGCTGCCGGGAGGGCAGCTGCCACACCCTGCACACCACGTACGCGGAGTACGCGGCCGACCGCCGCCATCTCCACGCGGACAGCGGCTCGGCCGTGTTCTCCGCGGACGGGAGCCTCGTGTGGGCCCATGTCCGCGGCCCGGTCGCCGCGTCCGGGCCCGATCCGGAGGCGCTGGACGAGTGGCTGGTCCTCGACGCCGCCGACGGACGGGTGCTCGGCCGGGCGGAGGCGGAGACCGCGGCGATCGGCTCGGACCACGTCCCGCACCCCGACCCCGCCCGCATGGGGCTGTGCGTCGGCGAGGGCCAGGACGGGGTGCCGATGCTGTGGGGCAGATGGGACGGCGAGAGGCTCTCCGTCCAGCGGTTCTGCGACGACGAGCGGATCCTGACCGACGTGAGCCCCTCCGGCGACCGCTTCCTGACGGTGACCCATTACGAGGAGACCCTCGGCGTGCACCGGGTCGTCGACGGTTCCGTACTGTCCGAACTCGGCACCGAGCACACCGTCCCCCGCCACCCCGGGGCCGATCCCGACGACCGGGACGCCGACGAGGCGCTCTGGGACTACGCGTGCGGCTTCCTCGACGAGGAGACCGTCGTCGCCGGTACGTCGGAACGGGACGAGGAGTACGGCGAGGCGCGCCACTGGCTGGTGGGCACGGCCGGGGCGGAGATGCGGCTGACCGCGCAGCTCACGTACCCGTTCCCGGTGTCCGGCGCGCCCACGGCCCTCGGCGACGGCACCTGGTACACGGTGACGGAGGCGGGCGACGCACTGCACGTGTGGAGCCGGTAGGCGGACATGGGCCGGGGAGGGCACGTGTGCGGGGCGGGGCGGCCTCCACGCCCCCGGGGAGCGACCACCCCCGGCCGTCCGTCCCGGGCGCCCGGGGGTGGTGGACCCCGCGCCATAGGATCGCCGTCATGGCCGGTCCTCGACGCGACACCCGGGGCATCGTCGACGCCCCCGAGCTCTTCGCCCAGGTACGTTTCCGCCGCCGTGAACCCGCCGCCGGGCTACGGCCGTACCTGGAGCACTACTGGCTGATCGACTGGGACCTGTCCCAGCCGTACGCCTCCCACCTGGTGCCGCACCCGTCGGTGAACCTGGTCTTCCAGCGGTACGAGGACGAGGCCGATTTCGCGGAGGTCTCGGGCATCGGGCTCGCTCTCTTCACGCAGAAGCTGGCGGGCCGGGGCCGGGTCTGCGGGGTGCAGTTCCGGCCCGGCGGATTCCGGCCGTTCGCACCGGACCGGCCGGTCTCCCGGTGGACCGGGCGGCGGCTTCCGGCCGCCGAGGTGTTCACCCCGCCCGCGCCGCCGTCGGACGTGCTCGGCCCGGCGGACGAGGACGCGCGGGTGGCGGCGCTCGACGCATACCTGCTGGCTCTGGCCCCGGAGCCGGACCCGCAGGCCGAGCGTGCGATGGCCCTGGTCGACCTGGTGCGCACGGACCGCACGGTGCGCCGCGTCGGCGAACTCGCGCGCATGGAGGGGGTGTCGTCGCGCTCGCTCCAGCGGCTCTTCGCCACGTACGTCGGTGTCGGCCCCAAGTGGGTCATCCTCCGCTACCGCATCCACGAGGCGCTGGAGCGGGCCGAGTCGGACCGGCAGGTGGACTGGGCGGCGCTCGCGGCGGAGCTCGGCTACAGCGACCAGGCCCATCTGACCAGGGACTTCACGGCCACGGTCGGCGTACCCCCGAAGGCGTTCGCGCCGCACTGAGTGTCCGGGCGTCCGGCGCTCAGTCCGAACCGAGGGTCTTGTCGAAGTTGAACGCGACGATGTCCAGCCGCTCCCGCAGATAGAAGCGGTGGGCATCGGTGCGGTGGGTGCCCGAGTCCAGGTTGAGGTGGAGACAGCCCTCCTCCCTGGCACGGTCCTCCAGATGGCCGAGGAGCCTTCGGCCGACCCCGGTGGAGCGGGCACCCCCGGCGGTGACCAGGTCGTCGACGTACAGCATCCGGATCTGGCTGGTGTTGTCGACGACGCGCCACCCGGCCGCGCCCACACAGGCGCCCCCGTCGTCGTAGGCGGCGCTGAACCGCAGGCCCTGCCCGTACCCCCGCTCGTAGATCTCACGGAAGAGGTCCTCGGTGAGGTGGGGGCGGAGTTCACGCAGGACGGGGAGCAGGTCTTCGGCCAGTCGGGCGTCGCCGGGTTCGAGGTCGGTGATCTTCATGCGGGAACTGTAGAGGCGCCCGGCCCGCGCCCCGCCGGCGCTTTCGGTCCCGCCTGCCTGCCCGCCCGCCTGCGTGCCTGCGTGCCTGCCGAAAACGTTTGACGGCTCGGGACTCCTCCGGGATATTTACCTGCGTTGCGCAACCTATGCGCAGCGCAGTCATATCTTCAGAGGAGAGGTTCCTCCGCCATGCACACTCTCGTCACCGGATGCCGCGGCCGTATCGGCGCCGCTCTCGTCCCGCTGCTGCACCGCGACGGCCACACCGTCCGCGCGGCCTCGCGCAAGCCCGGGGACCTCGCCGCCACACTGCCCGCCGGCGTGCCGGTCGTGACCTGCGATCTCGGCGATCCGGGCACCTTCGATGCCGCTCTCGACGGCATCGACTCCGTCTTCCTCTACGCCGAGCCGTCCGGCATCGACGCCTTCCTCGCCGCCGCCGAGACCGCCGGGGTCGACCACATCGTGCTGCTCTCGTCCAGCTCGGTCCTCGCCCCGGACGCCGGGGACAACCCGATCGCCGCCTCCCACCACGCGGTGGAGCAGGCCCTGATCGCCTCGCCCCTCATCACGACGTCGCTCCGCCCGGGCGCCTTCGCCAGCAACGCGTACCAGTGGGCGCACTCGGTACGGGCCCACGGCTCCGTCGACCTCCCCTACCCCAACAGCTACAGCAGCCCCATCGACGGAGCGGACATCGCGGAGGCCGCCTTCGCCGTTCTCACCGACCCCCGACTGCGGGGCGTCGCGTACCACCTGACCGGCCCCGAGTCGCTGACCGCCGCCGAACAGGTCGGGCTGCTGGCAGCGGCGAGCGGGCACCCCATCACCGTCAATACCGTGTCCGGGGCGGCCTGGAAGGAGTCGATGGCCGCCTATCTGCCCGAGCAGGTCGCCGACGCACTGCTCGCGTACGCGGCCGCCACGGACGGCTCCCCGGACGAGGTGACCGGCGACGTCGAGAAGCTGACCGGCCACCCGGCCCGTACCTTCGCCGCCTGGGCCGCGGAACACGCCGCCGCCTTCCGTCCCTGACCGCACCCGCGGGCGGTCGAACCCCCTGGCCGGCACACCCCTGGATCGAAACCCCCTGGCTGGTACACCCCTGCCGATGACATCCTGACGGGGTGAACGGACCGGAGATCCACCTCGAAGTCGCCCCCGAGCTGCGGCTCTTCGTCGCCCATGAGCGCCGCCGGGGACGCACGGCCGTGACCACCGACGGCGCCTCCACCCTCGGCCATGTCGTGGAGTCGCTCGGCATCCCGCTCACCGAGGCCGGGCAGATCCTGGTCGACGGCCGCCCCGTGCCCGTCTCGCACATCCCCGGGGACGGCGAACTGGTCGAGGTACGGGCCGTGGAGCGCCCCCAGCACGTCCCGGGCGCGCCGCTGCGGTTCCTGCTCGACGTCCACCTCGGCACGCTGGCCCGTCGGCTGCGGCTGCTGGGTGTGGACGCGGCGTACGAGAGCGAGGACATCGGCGATCCCGCGCTGGCCACCCGGTCGGCGGACGAGCGGCGCGTACTGCTCTCGCGGGACCGGGGGCTGCTGCACCGCCGGGAGATCTGGGCCGGGGCGTATGTCTACAGCGACCGCCCGGAGGACCAACTCCGCGACGTGCTGGGCCGGTTCGCCCCGCACCTCGCTCCCTGGACCAGGTGCACCGCCTGCAACGGCCCGCTGAGAACGGCCGACAAGGACTCGGTCAGCGACCACTTGGAGCACGGCACCCGGCGCTCGTACGACGTCTTCGCGCAGTGCACGGAGTGCGACCGTGTCTACTGGCGGGGCGCCCACCACTCCCATCTGGAAGCGATCGTCACCAAGGCGCTCCACGAATTCGCGCCCGCTCCGGCGGACGGGGCGTAGTTCCGGGGAGGCGGTACGGCGTCAGCCCCGCCCGGGGCCGGTATCCGAAGGCCTGAGGTCGCTTCCCAAAGGCCCGGGGCGGGTGCCCGAAGGCCGGGCGGCCGTCGCATCGCCCTCGGCGGTCGCGTCGCCGGCCTTCCGCAACGCCTCGACCTGCGATGCGCTCAGTTCGACCGTCCGCCGCATGTGAGTGATGAGCAGGGCCACTTCGTTGTCGTCGTACGCCTCGAACATGGCCGCCCACGCCCCGTTCAGCCGCTGCCATACCGCGCCGATCTCCGCCATCCGCTCCGGCACGGTCGCGACGAGCACCCGCCGCCGGTCGACGGTGTCGCGCTCGCGCGTCACGTACCCGCCCCGCTCCAGCCGGTCGACCAGCCGGGTCGCCGACCCCGTGGTCAGCCCGGTCAGCTCCGCGATGCGGCCCGTGGTGACCGGGCCCGTCTCCAGGCCGAGCAGATTGAGGCACTGCAGGTCGGTCGGGTGGAGCCGCAGATGGTCCGCGACGGCCTGGTTGAAGAGCGCGTACGCGGCCATGTAGCGGCGCGACTCGACGGTCAGCTCGGCCATCAGCGCACTGCGGCGGGACTGCTGGGACATCTGCGACATGCAGAGAGTGTACGAAGCAGACAACTCGTCCGCCCCGACCCGATCCGCCGGGCAGGCCCCGATTCACCGGCACCCCCCGATCCGCCGGGCAGGCCCCCGATTCACCGGCACCCCCTGATCCGTCGGGCAGGCCCTACGGCGCCTCGGCGGTCAGGTAGCGCTGGACGGTGGGCGCGAGCCAGGCGATCACCTCGTCGCGCGACATCTCGACGGCCGGCCCGAAGCGCAGCACGTAGCGCGTGAGCGCCATTCCGAGTATCTGCGAGGCGACGAGCGCCGCACGGTGGGGCGCTTCGGCCGGAACGGGGCAGACACCGGCCGTGACCGCGCCGATCTGCTCGGCGAAGACCGCCCGCATTCGCTCCGCACCCGCTTCGTTGGTGACACCGACCCGGAGCATGGCCGTGAGCACGTCGTCGTTCTCCCAGCGGTCCATGAAGTGCGTGACGAGGACCGAACCGACGTGCTTGCCCGGCAACGCCCCCAGCTGGGGCATCCGCAGATCGATCGCGGACGCGGCGACGAACAGCCCCTCCTTGTTGCCGTAGTAGCGCATGACCATCGACGGGTCGATGTTCGCGTCACGGGCGATGGCCCGGATGGTGGCGCGCTCGTACCCGTCGGCGGCGAACCGCTCGCGCGCGGCTTCGAGAATCGCCGCCTTGGTGGCATCCGAACGGCGGGGCGCAGTGGCGGGCTTCGTCATGCCAACAAATGTAGGCCAACAAGCGTTGACATGCCAGCCCCGTCGGGACTACCGTTGCCAACAAGCGTTGACCAACGCTCGTTGGCACGAAGGTGAAAGTTGATGAACGGGCCCAGGAGGCAGTCATGACCACCACCCCGCGCACCACACCCGAGAGCGTCGACGTCATCGTCGTGGGCGCGGGCCCCACCGGCCTGCTGCTCGCAGGGGATCTCGCCGCCCAGGGCATCTCCGTGACGCTCGTGGAGCGCCGCCCGCACCGGACGAGCAATATGACGCGCGCCTTCGCCGTGCACGCCCGCACGCTCGAACTGCTCGACAGCCGCGGCCTGGCCGACGAGCTGATCAAGACGGGCACCCCCCTCAGCTCCCTGCGCTTCTTCGGCAAGCTCTCACTCGACCTCGGCCGGCTGCACACCCGCTTCCCCTTCGTGCTGATCACCCCGCAGTACGAGGTGGAGCAGCTGCTGGAGCGCCGGGCCCGCACCGCCGGCGTCCACTTCCGGTACGAGACGGAGCTGACCGGGCTCCGGCAGAGCGCCCCGTCGGAATCGGTCAGCGCCGAGCTGCGCGAGCCGGACGGCAGCCGGGCCACTCTCACCGCCCGCTATCTCGTGGGCGCCGACGGGATGCGCAGCCCCGTGCGCCAGGCACTCGGCCTGCCCTTCCCCGGCAAGTCCGTGATCCAATCGATCGCCCTCGCCGACGTCCGGCTCACCGAGGAGCCGGACGACACCCTCACGGTCAGCGGCGGCGGGGACGCCTTCGCCTTCATCGCGCCCTTCGGCGACGGCTGGTACCGCGTGATGGGGTGGAGCCACTCCCGCCAGGCCGCCGACAGCGGCCCCTCCGACCCCGTCGATCTCGAAGAGCTGCGCGAGATCACCCGCAGCGCCCTCGGCACCGACTACGGCATGCACGACCCCCGCTGGATCTCCCGCTTCCACAGCGACGAGCGCCAGGTTCCGCGCTACCGCACCGGCCGGGTCTTCCTCGCCGGGGACGCCGCCCATGTCCACTCGCCCGCGGGCGGCCAGGGCATGAACACCGGCCTTCAGGACGCCGCCAATCTCTCCTGGAAGCTCGCCGCCGTACTGCGGGGGCAGACGGCCGACCCGGAGGCGCTCCTCGACAGCTACCACGCCGAACGGCACCCGGTCGGCACGAGAGTGCTCCGCTCCAGCGGCGCGCTCGTCCGCCTCGCCATGGCACGCACCCCGCTCCAGCGAGCGGTCAGAACCCTCACCGCCAACGTGCTGTCCACGGTCCGGCCCGCCTCCGACAAGACCATCGGCATGGTCTCCGGCATCTCGATCGCCTACCCGGCCCCGCGCGGCGCACATCCCCTCACCTCGAAGCGCGCCCCCGACCTGAGCCTGCGGGAGGGCCGTCTGCACCAGCTGCTGCGCGACGGGACGTTCGTCCTCGTCACCCCCGCCGGCGCCACCGCTCCGCCGTCATCGACCCCGCTGGTGCACGCCCACTGGCGGAGCGACCGCGCCACCACCCTGCTCGTCCGCCCCGACGGCTACATCGCCTGGGCGAGCGAGCACCCCGGCCCGGCGGAGCTGCGGGCCGCCCTCACCCGATGAGCACGCGCCCCGCGGCTCCGGCCGCGGAACCCGAACCGCCGTCCACGAAGCCCGCATGCCCCACCCGGGCTCAGAACACGTACTCGTCCCCGGTGGCCGGAGCCAGCACCTCGTGGTCGTTGTTCGCGGGGTTCCGGTCGGTCGCGCCGCCGTTCCACAGCGTGTCGACCCGTACGACCACCTCGTCCGGCCGCCCCACGAGCCGCAGATCGAGGGCGAGCCGCCGCTCCTCCGCCCCATCGGCGTGCAGCGCGCCCGTCCGGCACAGCACGGTCCACCGGTCGCTTTGCAGACAGCTCCGCGGAAGCTCCTGCCGCGCGGCGAGCGCCACCGATGTCCGCACGCGCACGGTCACACCCGTGAGGCTCGACGGGCCGTGGTTCTCGGTCCGTACCCGGACCCCGAGCCCCGAACCCCACAGCAGGACATGCCCGTGGTGCGACACATCGGCCTCGGGCGCAAGGGCGGACGAGGCCGCGACGGCCCGGGAAGGCGCAAGAGCGGAGGAAGACACAAGGGCCGGGGAGGGCGCAGAGGACGCAGGGAGCAGAGACACAGAAGGAGCGGCAGCCGCGGTGCCCGCCCCCACCACCACCGTCGAAGCCAGCGCCACTGCCGCAGCCGCAGCCACTGCCACCGCCGCTGGTGCGGCCGGCACCACTGCCGGGGCTTTCGTGGAGAGGGCTCGTGCGACTCCATGCGTCACTACCATGCCCCGAAGATACAGATCGCCCTGAATTATCCGTATTGGCCGACCGGTTCGGCGCGCCCTCACCGCTCGCTCGGCCCTCACGCACCTGCCGCCCGGCCCCGCACTCGGCGCCCATCCGGCCCGTCACCTCGTGAAACGCTGAGCCCCATGTCCATCACCCGCTCCGTCGCCCTGTTCGTCGTCGCCGCGTTCTTCGAGATCGGGGGCGCCTGGCTGGTCTGGCAGGGCGTGCGTGAGCACCGCGGCTGGATCTGGATCGGTGCGGGCGTCATCGCCCTCGGCGCCTACGGTTTCGTCGCCACGCTCCAGCCGGACGGCGAGTTCGGCCGCATCCTCGCCGCGTACGGCGGTGTCTTCGTCGCCGGCTCGATCGCCTGGGGCATGGTGGCCGACAACTACCGCCCCGACCGGTGGGACGTGATCGGCGCCCTGATCTGCCTGGCCGGCATGGCCGTGATCATGTACGCCCCCCGCAACCACTAGGAGGCCCCGCGCCTGCCTATCCTGACCCCGTACCGATCAGCTGTCCGAGGAGTCCGCCATGGCCGCCACCCCGATCGCCGTCGTCACCGGAGCGAGCAGCGGCATCGGTGCCGCGACCGCCCGGCAGCTGGCGGCAGCCGGCTACCGCGTCGTACTGACCGCCCGCCGCAAGGACCGCATCGAGGCGCTCGCCGCCGAGATCAACGAAGCGGGCCACCAGGCAGCGGCCTACGCGCTGGACGTCACCGACCGCGCCGCGGTGGACGAGTTCGCCACCGCGTTCCGTTCCCTCGCCGTCCTCGTCAACAACGCGGGCGGCGCGCTCGGGGCCGACCCCGTCGCCACCGGCGACCCCGCCGACTGGCGCCAGATGTACGAGACGAACGTCATCGGCACGCTCAATGTCACCCAGGCCCTGCTCCCCGCCCTCACCGAGAGCGGCGACGGCACGATCGTGATCCTCTCCTCCACCGCGGGCCTCTCCACCTACGAGGGCGGCGGCGGATACGTGGCTGCCAAGCACGGCGAGCACGTCCTGGCCGAGACCCTCCGCCTGGAGATCGTCGGCACCCCGGTCCGCGTCATCGAGGTCGCCCCCGGCATGGTCAGGACGGAGGAGTTCGCCACCACCCGCTTCCGCGGCGACACCGAGAAGGCCGCCAAGGTCTACGCGGGCGTCGACGCCCCCCTCACCGCCGACGACGTGGCCGACACCATCACCTGGGCCGTCACCCGGCCCAGCCACGTCAACATCGACCTCCTCGTGGTCCGCCCCCGCGCCCAGGCCTCCAACTCCAAGGTCCACCGCACCGGCTGACCGAAGCGATCGGGAGAGCGCGGCCAAGACAGGGCCACCGGGAAAGCAGCCGGGAGAGAGCGGCCGCGAAAAGCCGCGGAAAAGAAGGAAGAGCCCCGGACACACCACCCGCGTCCGAGGCTCTTCCGTCAGCCGTGCGCGACGGCCGGTCAGCAGGCCGTCAACAGGGCCGTAGGCAGGCCCTCGACAGGCCCTCAGCCCTTCACGCACACGATCTGCTTGAGCTTGGCGACGACCTCCACCAGGTCCCGCTGCTGCTCGATGACCTTCTCGATCGGCTTGTACGCGGCCGGGATCTCGTCCACGACGCCGGAGTCCTTGCGGCACTCCACACCCCGCGTCTGGTCCTCCAGGTCGCGCGTCGAGAAGCGCCGCTTCGCCGCGTTCCGGCTCATCTTCCGGCCGGCACCGTGCGAGGCCGAGTTGAACGACTTCTCGTTCCCGAGGCCCTTCACGATGTACGAACCGGTACCCATCGACCCCGGGATGATCCCGAAGTCCCCGGACCCCGCACGGATCGCGCCCTTCCGCGTGACCAGCAGGTCCATGCCCTCGTACCGCTCCTCCGCCACATAGTTGTGGTGGCAGGAGATGACCGGCTCAAAGGTCACCTTGGCCTTCTTGAACTCCTTGCGGACCACGTTCTGGAAGAGCGCCATCATGATGGCGCGGTTGTGCTTCGCGTACTCCTGCGCCCAGAACAGGTCGTTCCGGTACGCCGCCATCTGCGGGGTGTCGGCGATGAACACCGCCAGGTCGCGGTCGATCAGATCCTGGTTGTGCGGCAGCTTCTGCGCCTGTCCGATGTGGAAATCGGCCAGTTCCTTGCCGATGTTCCGCGATCCGGAGTGCAGCATCAGCCAGACCGCACCCGACTCGTCGAGGCAGAACTCGATGAAGTGGTTGCCCGATCCGAGCGTTCCCATCTGCTTCGTGGCCCGCTCCTGACGGAACTTGACCGCATCGGCCACCCCGTCGAACCGTCCCCAGAAGTCGTCCCAGCCCGGCGCCCGGAAGCCGTACAGCTGGTCCGGCGCCACGGCCTCGTCGTGCATGCCGCGCCCCACCGGAATGGCCTGCTCTATCTTCGACCGGAGCCGGGACAGGTCGCCCGGCAGGTCATTGGCCGTCAGCGAGGTCTTCACCGCGGACATTCCGCAGCCGATGTCCACACCGACCGCCGCCGGGCAGACCGCACCATGCATCGCGATCACCGAACCGACCGTCGCCCCCTTGCCGAAGTGGACGTCCGGCATGACGGCGAGGCCCTTGATCCAGGGCAGCGTGGCCACGTTGCGCAGCTGCTGCATCGCGACGTCCTCGACCGAAGCCGGGTCGGCCCACATGCGGATGGGGACCTTCGCCCCCGGCACCTCTACATAAGACATAGTTCCTCGATTCCCCCGAAAAGTCTGAAAGCGCAAAACCGGTGCCAAGGTCGGCAAATATGTCGGCCGACCGGCATTCACAGCGGCGCGTGCGATACACATTGTGTCCACCGGTCGCCATCGAGCGGCAACCGTTTTTCGCACGAAGGGAGCCCAGGGCCGTGCGACGAATGGCCTATGTAACCGGCACCGCGCTGCTGGCAACGCTCGCCGTCGGCTGCAGCGCCGACACCGGAACCGATGGTTCCGCAGGCGACAGCAAGCCCGGCGAGACAGCCGTCGCCGCAGCGGCCCCCGGCAAGTACCAGACCCTTCCCGACCCTTGCCGCGCCGTCGCGACGTCCACACTGAAGGACCTGCTCCCGGGCGCCGCCGAACTCTCCGAGGAACAGCAGAAGAAGGTGTACGAGGGCACCGCCGCCGTCACCTACGACACCGACCGCCGGGTCGGCTGCCGCTGGAAGTCCGAGGACCCCTCCTCCTCGCACACCCTGTCCATCGACTTCGAGCGCGTCGTCTCCTACGACCCCGCGGTGAGCGACGACGACCGCGCCCGCGAGGTGTACGGGAAGAAGGAGACCGCCGCCGGCCTGTCCTCGCCCTCCGAGACCCCCGAGGCCACGGACGACAGCACGAAGAAGGCGGAGGGCACGAAGAAGCCGACGCACCCCGCCGCCTCCGGCACCGTCTCCACCGCCGCCTCTGCCTCCGGCTCCGCCTCGCACGCCCTGGCCGGCCCCTCCCCCGAGACCGGGAACGGGAGCGGTGAGCCGGAGAACACCGACGACGCCGGAAGCACCGGCGGGACCGAGAACACCGACGAAGACCCGGGCGACAACCTCCAGCCGCGTGTCCTCGACGACCTCGGCGACAACGCTTTTCTGAACGATCTGCTCACCCGGGCAGGTTCCACCGCACAGCACCGCACGGTGAGCGTGGTATTCCGCACATCGAACGTCATCGTGACCGTCGACTTCACCGAACAGCCGACCGTCTCCACCATGGTCCCCGACAGCAAGGAACTGCAGGAGAAGGCCCAGGCACTGGCCCGTCAGCTGGTCGACAAGTTCAGCGAATGACCCCGCCCGGGGCGCCCCCGACGGGTGCCGCCCCCGGCCACCGGCTCTCCGGCCGAGGCGGCATCCGGTCGCGGTCCGTCGTACCGTGGCCCTCCGGACAACCCTCCGGAGCAGCTTCCGGGCGACCCTCCGGAACACCGGCCGACCACACCGGCCGACCGCCCGCCGCCCGCACCGGCCGACCCCCGCCGACCGCCCGACCGCCTGGCAGCCCGCCCGCCGCGCCACCCGAGTGAAGGAACCATGCACCGTTCAGCCCCGCGACTCTCCCGCATACTCGCCTGCGCCGCCGTCCCGGTGATGCTCGTCGTCGCCGGCTGCTCGTCGGACTCCGGCGACAAGAAGGAATCGGGCTCGTCCGAGTCGTCCGCATCGGCGAGCGCGACCAAGAAGGCGGAACCGACCGTCGAGCCCGCGAAGTTCTCCGCGCTGCCCGACCCGTGCAAGTCGATCACCAAGAAGACCGTGTCTTCGCTGGTTCCCTCGGCGAAGTCCAAGAACGGCACGGCCGCCACTTCCAGCGACGCCCTGTCCCGCGCCGGCTGCTCCTGGAACGGCCTCGACGACAACGGCGTGAAGGGTTCCCAGTACCGCTGGCTCGATGTCGCCTTCACCCGCTTCGACTCGGACCAGTCCCTGGGCAGCGGCGCCAAGCGCGCCCAGCAGGACTTCGACAAGCAGGTCGCCAAGGCCAAGGCGGCCGACGGTGCCAAGAAGGTCGCCGAGGCGCCCGTCAGCGGCATCGGCGAGCAGGCCACCAAGATCACCTACGACCTCACCAAGACGAGTGAGGACTTCAAGTACGCGACGATCGTGACCCGGACCGAGAACGTCGTCGTCACCCTCACCTACAACGGCGCGGGTTACGCGGGCGCGAAGACCCCCTCCGCCGACGACATCCTCAAGGGCGCCGAGAAGGCGGCCAAGGAAGCGGTGGCCGCCGTCGCCGGCGCGGCGTCGGACAAGCCGTCCGGCTCGACCGCTCCGAGCGGGAAGACCACGGACAAGACGGACAAGGCGGACTCCTCCAAGTCCTCCGCCAAGGACTCCGGCAAGGACTCCGGCAAGGACTCCTCGGGCAGCGGGTCGACGATCAAGAAGACCTCCGCTCACAAGTCGACCGTCAAGAAGACGAGCTAGCGACACCCCTGCCCGAAAGCGGCCCGACGAAGCCCGACGCTCCCCCGAGCGCCGGGCTTCGCCCCTCCCCGCGCAACACGCCGCGTTCCCATGTGCCAGGCTGTGCCCGCCAGAAGTGGCAGCAGGACGCCGAACAGGACGTCGAAGCACGGCGCCGGAAGACGGCGTCGGACACGGGAGAACGGGGAGGGGAACGCGGGTGGCCGCGATGCAGCTGACACGCACCCACCGGATACTCATCGGGCTCGTGGTCGCCGGTGCGGTGCTCATCGCCGGGATCGGATTCGCGGGATCGTACGCGGCGGTGCGCGAGCTCGCCCTCCAGAAGGGCTTCGGGGACTTCTCGCTGGTCTTCCCCATCGGCATCGACGCGGGCATCTGTGTCCTGCTCGCCCTGGACCTGCTGCTGACCTGGCTGCGCATCCCGTTTCCGCTGCTGCGTCAGACCGCCTGGCTGCTGACCGCCGCGACCATCGCCTTCAACGGCGCCGCGGCCTGGCCCGACCCGCTCGGCGTCGGTATGCACGCCGTCATCCCGGTGCTGTTCGTGGTCTCCGTCGAGGCCGCCCGCCATGCCGTGGGGCGGATCGCCGACATCACGGCCGACAAGCACATGGAGGGCGTCCGGCTCACCCGCTGGCTGCTCTCCCCCGTACCGACGTTCCGCCTCTGGCGCCGGATGAAGCTCTGGGAACTCCGGTCCTACGAACAGGTCATCAAGCTCGAACAGGACCGGCTGATCTACCAGGCCCGCCTCCAGGCCCGCTTCGGCCGCAACTGGCGCCGCAAGGCCCCCGTCGAGTCCCTGATGCCGCTGCGCCTGGCGAAGTACGGTGTCCCGCTGGCCGAGACCGCCGGGGCCGGCCTCGCCGCCGCGGGCATCGAACCGGCCCTGCTGCCCCCGGCCCCCGCCCTGCCCCAGGCCGAACCGGCCGGTTCCCAGCCCGAGTTGCCGTACGCCACCGAGCAGCACGGGCACCACCCGCAGGACGGGCACCTCCAGCAGCCGCACGCACCGCAGCAGCAGCAGTACCAGCAGCAGCACGCCCACCCCTCCGACGCCGGACCCGGCGCCGCCTCCGCCTCCGCCTCCGCCGAGGAATGGCCCCAGGAGGGCCCCGGCTCGCACGAGAGCCCGTGGTTCGCGGCGCCCCAGGTGCCGGACGACGCGTACGAGAGCGCCTACAACCCGACCTACGTCGAGGGCCTGGAACCGACCCCGGTGATGGTCCCGTCGGGCCCCGGTGGGCGCACCCGCCCCCTCGGCAACGTGGGCACCATCGGCGCCGTCCCGGGCCCCCGCACCGCGCCCCAGGAGCAGCCCCAGCCCCACGAGCAGCAGCAGCTCCAGGAGCAGGCCCAGGAGCAGATCCAGGAGCCCGAACCGGCCCCCGCCCCCCAGCCGGCCCCGGCCTCCGAACCGGACGAGTGGGCGCAGGAGGACGCGGAGTTCACCGCGATCGCGTACGAGGTGTTCGCCGCGTTCGTGAACCAGCACAACGACTACCCCAGCGTCGACGCCCTGGACATACACGTCACGGACGGCCACAACGTCAGGCACCCGCGCAGCGCGGCGCTGATCCGACGCTTCATGCCGGAGTTCAAGAACCGCTACCACGCCGAGCTCGAAGCGGACCACATCGCCTGAGCCCCGCCCCGTCCCGCATCCGGCAAGGGGCGGCGGCAACGGCGCGAACGACGGAGGGCCGTCACCCGAATCACCGGGTGACGGCCCTCCGCGCACATGGCGCCTACGCGCCGGGCAGCCTACTCATCGAGGAGCCTGCGTACCCGGTCCGCGCCCACGGCCAGCAACAGCGTGGGCAGCCGCGGCCCGGTGTCCCGGCCGACCAGCAGCCGGTACAGCAGCGCGAAGAACGACCGCTGCGCGACCTTCAGCTCGGGCGTCGGCTTGGCGTCCGGCTCCAGGCCCGCCAGGATCTTCGGCACGCCGTAGACGAGCGTGGTGAGCCCGTCCAGCGACCAGTGCGAGTCCAGGCCGTCCAGGAGCAGCCGCAGCGACTGGCGGCCCTGGTCGTCCAGCGAGCCGAGGAGCTCCTTGTCCGGCTCGTCGCGGACGATGGTGCGGGCCTCGGCCGGGACCTGGCTGGTGATCCAGTTCTCGGCGCGGTCGAGACGCGGCCGCGCCTCGTCCAGCGTGGTCAGCGGGTTCTCCGGGTCCAGCTCGCTCAGGATGCGCAGCGTCTGCTCGTCGTGCCCGGCCGTGATGTCGACGACCGACGCGAGCGTGCGGTACGGCAGCGGGCGCGGCGTGCTCGGCAGCTCACCGGCGGCCGTGCCGATGGCCCGCGCGTACGCGGCGGCGTCGGCCGGCAGCACCGAGCCGTCGGCGACCTTGCGCCCCAGCGAGTCCCACTCGTCGTAGAGCCGCTGGATCTCCTGGTCGAAGGCGATCTTGAAGGACTGGTTGGGCCTGCGGCGCGCGTACAGCCAGCGCAGCAGCGGCGCCTCCATGATCTTCAGCGCGTCGGCCGGGGTCGGCACGCCGCCCTTGCTTGAGGACATCTTCGCCATGCCGGAGATCCCGACGAAGGCGTACATCGGGCCGATCGGCTGCACGCCGTCGAAGATCTCCCGGACGACCTGGCCGCCGACGACGAACGAGGAGCCCGGCGAGGAGTGGTCCACCCCGCTCGGCTCGAAGATCACGCCCTCGTACGCCCAGCGCATCGGCCAGTCGACCTTCCAGACCAGCTTGCCGCGGTTGAACTCGCTCAGCCGCACGGTCTCGGCGAAGCCGCAGGCCGTGCAGGTGTAGTTCAGCTCGGTGCTGTCGTCGTCGTACGAGGTGACGGTCGTGAGGTCCTTCTCGCAGTTGCCGCAGTAGGGCTTGTACGGGAAGTAACCGGCCGAACCGCCGCTGCCGTCGTCCTCGCTCGCCGCACCGGAGCCCGCCTCGGCCTCCAGCTCCGCCTCGTCGACCTTCTTCTGCTGCTGCGGCTTCTTGCCGCCCTTGGCGCCCGCCGCGGCCGGGTCCTTCTTCGTCCGGTACCGGTCGAGGACGGCGTCGATGTCGGCGCGGTGCCTCATGGCGTGCAGGATCTGCTCGCGGTAGGCGCCCGCCGTGTACTGCTCGGTCTGGCTGATGCCGTCGTACTCGACGCCCAGCTCGTCCAACGCGTCCGTCATGGCGGCCTTGAAGTGCTCGGCCCAGTTCGGATACGCGGATCCGGCCGGGGCGGGCACCGAGGTCAGCGGCTTACCGATGTGCTCGGCCCAGGACTCGTCGATCCCCGGGACACCGTTCGGGACCTTGCGGTACCGGTCGTAGTCGTCCCACGAGATCAGGTGCCGGACGGTGTACCCGCGGCGGCGGATCTCGTCGGCGACCAGGTGCGGGGTCATGACCTCGCGGAGGTTGCCCAGGTGGATCGGGCCCGACGGGGAGAGGCCGGACGCGACGACGACCGGTTTGCCAGGCGCACGACGCTCCGATTCGGCGATGACATCGTCCGCGAAGCGGGAGACCCAGTCGGCCTCGGTGCTGCTCTGACTCTGAGCCACGGTCTGCACGTCCTTCTCTCTTGTAGGACTCGTAGGAACAAACCCCTGTGGGACTCGCTGGGACTCACAGGGCAGGCCCTGGAAAGGCCCCAGGGGCTCCGCCCATTCTCCCAGGTCCACCGGCGGCGCGAAAACGGCTTACGGCCCGCACGAAGAAAACGGCTTTACCGCCCGTGGAATACTGGGTGTGATCCCTTGTACTCCTACGGAAACGGCAGCCCGTCCCATGCCTGAGCACGGCTCGGTCAATTCCCTCGCTTCCACGCTCCAGCAGCAGCTGGCGGACGCCCTGACGGCAGCTCTGCCGGATGCCGGCACCGCTGACCCGCTGCTGCGCCGAAGCGACCGGGCCGACTTCCAGGCCAACGGCATCCTGGCCCTCGCCAAGAAGCTCAAGGGCAATCCGCGCGAGCTCGCCTCGCAGGTCACGGCCGCGATCCCGGCGGGCGGCCTGATCAAGGAGATCGAGGTCTCCGGCCCCGGCTTCCTCAACATCACGCTCGCCGACCGGGCGATCATCGAGACCCTCGCCGCGCGCGCCGCGGACGACCGGGGCCGGCTCGGTGTGCCGTACAACAGCGCCGCGGGCACCACCGTCATCGACTACGCGCAGCCGAACGTGGCCAAGGAGATGCACGTCGGCCACCTGCGTTCCGCCGTGATCGGTGACGCGATGGTGCAGATCCTGGAGTTCACGGGCGAGTCCGTGGTCCGCAGGCACCACATCGGCGACTGGGGCACCCAGTTCGGCATGCTCATCCAGTACCTGACCGAGCACCCGGGCGAGCTGACCCACGAGGGCGCCGGCGGCGAAGCGGAGGGCGAGGCCGCCATGTCCTCGCTGAACCGGCTCTACAAGGCATCCCGCGCGCTCTTCGACTCCGACGAGGAGTTCAAGGCCCGCTCCCGGGACCGCGTCGTGGCGCTCCAGGCGGGCGACGAGGAGACGCTCGCCCTGTGGCAGCGCTTCGTCGACGAGTCGAAGATCTACTTCTACTCGGTCTTCAACAAGCTCGACATGGAGATCCGGGACGCCGACATCGTCGGCGAGTCCGGCTACAACGACATGCTTGAAGAGACCTGCCGCATCCTTGAGGAGTCGGGCGTCGCCGTCCGCTCCGAGGGCGCGCTCTGCGTCTTCTTCGATGACGTGAAGGGCCCGGACGGCAACCCGGTGCCGCTGATCGTCAAGAAGTCGAACGGCGGTTACGGCTACGCGGCGACGGACCTCTCCGCGATCCGTGACCGGGTCCAGAACCTCAAGGCGAACACCCTGCTGTACGTCGTGGACGCCCGGCAGGCCCTGCACTTCAAGATGGTCTTCGAGACCGCCCGTCGGGCCGGCTGGCTGAACGAGGACGTCAAGGCCGTGCAGCTCGCCTTCGGCACGGTGCTCGGCAAGGACGGCAAGCCGTTCAAGACCCGTGAGGGCGAGACGGTCCGGCTCCAGGACCTGCTCGACGAGGCGATCGACCGGGCGTCGGCCGTCGTGCGCGAGAAGGCCAAGGACCTCACCGAGGACGAGATCACCGAGCGTGCCACGCAGGTCGGCATCGGCGCGGTGAAGTACGCGGACCTGTCGACGTCGGCCGCCCGCGACTACAAGTTCGACCTGGACCAGATGGTCTCGCTGACCGGCGACACCAGCGTGTACATCCAGTACGCGCACGCCCGGTCCCGGTCCATCAAGCGCAAGGCGGGCGAGCTGGAGTCCCGGCCCCGCCCGGAGCTGGAGCTGGCCCCGGCCGAGCGCGCGCTGGCCCTGCACCTGGACCAGTTCGCCGAAGTCGTGGCCGAGGTCGCCGCCGCGTACGAGCCGCACAAGCTGGCCTCGTACCTCTACCAGCTGTCGTCGCTCTTCACGACGTTCTACGACCAGTGCCCGGTGCTCAAGCCCGAGGTGCCGGGCGATGTGGCCGAGAACCGCCTCTTCCTCTCGGACCTCACCGCCCGCACCCTGCACCGGGGCATGGAGCTGCTCGGCATCCGGACCCCCGAGCGCCTCTGACCGGGACGCCGGTCAGTCCGTACACACCGGCCCGGTGGCCGTGACCACGAGGGACGCTAGTCCCACTCCTTGGTCACCCACTGGGCCGTGTCGTACCGGTACATGTACTTCGGCCGTGTCTGGATGCTGCTGGTACGGAACGGCTTCCCGCCGTCGTCGATGCGCAGCGTCCCCTTCCGTCCGCCGCTGTTCCAGTCCAGCTCCAGGTACCAGCTGACGTCGTGCCCTTCGACGTGGGCGTTGAGGTCGAACACCTCCACATCGGTGGAGGACACCTGGAACGGGAAGTTCTTCGGCGGCACCCGCACGTCCCCCTGCTTCCCCGCCACCGGGGTGAGGGTCGGCTGGCCGTCGTCGAGGTCGATGTCGAAGGACTGCGGTGTGACGCCGCTCCCGCAGCCCTCGCCCATCGAGTACGCCGACCACGCCAGCGGCGCCTTCCGGGACAGCGTCCGTACGTGCAGTCCGCTCAGCACGACGGCCTGCCCCGACTTCCCTTGCACGGTGAGTTCGATGAGCATCTGCCCGCCGTCCACCCCGCCGAGCGCCCTGGCCCAGCCGCGGGTGTCCTGGGGCGAGGGCGGCGGAGGCACGTCCTCCGGCTTCTGGTCCAGAACGTAGTGCTGGTCGCAGGGCGCGTCCCAGTTGTACGAGCTGATGGTGGCGCTCAGCGGCACGCCCCCGCTCCGCTGCCCATCCGAACCGGCTCCCGTGCCGTGCTTCCCGGACGTGGCGGAGGCGCCGCCGGACGGCGGTGACGGGACGGTCGCCGAGCGGGACGGTACGGGCTTGCCCGACTTCTTGGCGCTCGGCGAGGCGGTGGCGCTCGCGTCGTCGCCGGACCCGGCGAGCTCGGGCTCGTCCGGGCCCTTCGCGTCCACGGCGGGGGCGTTGCTGAAGTCGCCCTTGTCCTTACCCGACAGATTGCTGATGACGATCGAGGTCGGCACGGTCAGCGCGACGACTGCGACGGCCGCGAGCAGCACGCGCGTCCGCGTGGAGGCCAGGAACCGCCGGGGCCGGCTCGCTCCGCCGGCCAGGATCGTGGGTTCGGTCTCGGTCTCGGGTTCGGGTTCGGGCGTGCGCTCGGACGCGTCGCCACCGCCCCCGGGACCAGAACCGGTCCCGGTCCCGGGACCACGAGCCGCCTCCTGCTCCGTCTCCGGACCCGGGTCGAAAGCCTTGTCCGAAACCGCGTCCGGCACCGGCTCCGCGGAATCAGCAGCAGGAACGGGAACAGCCTCAGGAACAACCGCGGGAGCAGCCACGGGAGCAGTCGTCGCGGGAGCAGTCGCGGGAGGGCGCCGCCGGGCCGCATCCGCCACGATCCACCGCCGGTGCAGCTCCACCAGCTCCTCCGGGGCCGCCCCGCACAACCGCGCCAGGCGTTCCACCGGGGCGTACTCGCTCGGCACCGCGTCACCGTTGCAGTACCGGTGGAGCGTCGATGTGCTGACGTGCAGTCTTCCGGCGAGAACCCCGTAGCTGCGCCCCGAACGGTCCTTCAGTTCCTTCAGCAGAGCCGCGAAATCTCCGGCCTCCGGCGTCGCCACCTCGGCGTTCCCCCTCCTGGTCCGTCCCGGAACGCCGTTCCAGGGACGTGGAATCTGCCCAGGTCACAGTACGCGCAGGCATTCCAGCTTCCCCAATGGGCTGTTCGGCGTTGCGGCCGGAATCCACCGCCCCGCAATCTGGGAACACACCGCAGCGACCACCGGGACAACGCAGTGCGACTCCACTTCCGCGTCGAGCTCGTCGACGCAGTGGCCATAGGAGTGGTGATCGTGTCCACCGCGATCGTCATGGTCCTGATCTGCCACAACTGACCGACCGACATCACCGGCCCACACACGGGGAGTACCACCACCATGCGCAACCACATCCGCACCACCGCCCTCGCCGCCACCGCCCTCCTGGCCGCCCTCTCGCTCACCGCCTGCGGCGGCGGCGACAGCGCGAACGACGGGAAGGCAGGCGCGGCGGCCCCGGCGGCGAACGCCACCACCACCGACACGGGCAAGGACGCCAAGGACGCCGGGGGCACCAAGGACGCCAAGGAGACCGACAGCGGCACGGCCCAGGCCCCCGCCGAGAACACCTCCACCACCTCCAAGAGCTCCAGCGCCGGCAGCAGCAGCGGGAAGAGCAGCGCCGGCGCCACCGGAAGGGGCGGCAAGACCCCCGTCACCTGCACCGGCTCGAACACCAAGGTCACCATCAGCAAGGTGAGCCGCCCCATCAACCACCTGCTGCTCACGGCGACCAACACCGGCTCCGTGCCCTGCTACGCGTACTACGCGCCGGCGCTCCGCTTCGACGACGCCCAGGCCGCCTTCCCGGTCCTCCGCGACAGCATCCCGCAGGCCGTGGTCACCCTTGCGCCGGGCCAGTCCGCGTACGCCTCCATCGGGCTGTCGGGTGAGTCCGACGGGCAGGAACTGCACAAGAGCAAGCACCTCACGGTGTACTTCACCGGCAAGGCCAACCAGGGCTCCACGGGCGTCCCCGCCGAGCTGATGCTCCCCGCGGGCACCACCTGGGGAGACAACGGTTTCGTCACCTACTGGCAGAGCGAGATGTCCGACGCCCTCATGTACTGATCCGCTGCACGGACCGCCGGCTGTCCGGCGCAGTCCTTGCCGCTCTCGTCGGAGAACCGCCCCGAGGGGCGCTGCCCCGGGGGCCGGCCCGACCGGCCGGTCCCCGGGGCCCGGCGGTACTCGCGGACCTCGTGATCCGGCGTGGCCGGCACGCCTTGGAGTCCGCATTCGTCATCGCGCTGAACGGCATTCGACCCACGGGAGCACCACATGGACCGGACCCGACTGAAGTCGCTGGGTCCTCTGGTGTCCGCGCTCGCGCTCGCGGCCTTCCTGCCGGTCCTCGCAGCGCTGTGGGTCGGTGACGGCGTGCAGAAACTGCTCACCGGCGACTCCGCCACCGTGTACAGCGTCACCCAATGCGTGCAGGGCGACGGCCAGTTGGCCCGTGCCCACTGCGACGGCACATGGGCCTTCGCGGACGGCCGTACGGCCTCCGGCGAGATCACCGGCGCCCGGGTGGAAGCCGGTGACACGATCTTCGCGGGCGACGGATGGGCGTACGACTCCACGTCCCCGCTCCACTGGCGGATCTGGACCCCGGTCGCGCTCGTCATCGCCGGAACCGCCGCTCTGACGGCCTCCTGGCTGAACCACCGCGAGGCCCGCGAGGCCTCGGCCCTGGCCTCGGTCCCGGCCCTGGCCTCCGCCTCCGTCAACTGACGTAAGCTGGCCTTCCATGGTTATAAGCACCGCTCTGTGGTCCTTCGCCCTGGTTGTGGGGCTGCTCACGCTGACCCCCGGACTCGACACCGCTCTGATCCTGCGGACCTCGGCCCTCGGCCGGCGCAGAAGAGCCTGGGGCGTCGTCCTCGGAATCCAGACCGGCACCCTGCTCTGGGGTGCGCTCACCTCCCTCGGCGTGACCGCGCTCCTCACCGCCTCCCACCTCGCCTACACGGCCCTGCGCTGGGCCGGCGCCGCCTACCTGGTCTGGCTGGGCGTCCGCATGCTCCGGGACACCCTCCGGGGACGCCGTTCCGCACCGGACACGAGCGAGTCCGCACCACTCGCCGGTACGGACTCGGTACGCGGCGGCTGGCGGCAGGGAACGCTCACCAACCTCCTCAACCCGAAGATGGGCGCCTTCTACGTAGCCGTCCTGCCCCAGTTCATCCCCGCCGGCGCCGACCACTTCGTCATGGGCCTCCTGCTCACCGCGGTGCACATCCTCATCGGCCTGGTCTGGTCGGCCGCCCTCATCGGCTTCGCCCGCGTCCTGCACGGCTGGCTCCGCAGGCCCCGGGCCCGCCTCCTGCTCGACCGGATCACCGGAACCGTCATCGCGGCCTTCGGTGTCCGGCTGGCCCTCGGCGACTGAACCCCCGTCCCGACTGAACCCCCGTTCCAACTGAACCCCCGTTCCGGCCGGGCCGCCGGAACGGGAACGAAAGGCCCTAGCATCGGCCGCATGGCGATGTTCGTGCACCTGACACCCTCGGCGAACGCGGCGCGCGTACGCCGTTCCGGAATACGGGCCGTCAGCCACGGCCGCGACGCCTCACTGCCACGGGGCCTCTACTGCTTCCCCGTCCTCCCCTCGTACACCCTCACCCACCAATGGCTGCGCGAGCTGGCCAGGCGCGGCGGCCCGCGTGGGCTCGTCGCCGTGCACATCCGCCTGCCGGACGACGAACCCGTCACCGTGGGCCGCTACCACCGCGACCCCGTGACCGTCACGGCCGCCGAAGCCGTACGCCGTGTCACCGCCCTGCCCGACCCGCGCGGCTGGGAGGTCTTCGTCCCCCGGCCCGTCACCCGGCGCGAGGTGCACCGCATCCGCGCGGTCAGCCAGGTCACCGGCTGGCGGTACTTCCCCGACTCGAACGGCAAGGTGCCCTGCACCTGCTTCGGCTGCCGGGTACGCGGCGAATACGGCTCGCAGCGCCTGCGGCAACGCCGACCGCACCCGCTCGACGGCCCTCCCCCCGCCTCCGCGGTCCTCGTGCGCCGGATCGCCGCGGCGGGCAGCCCCGGAGACCCCGAACAGCTCATCGAGACCCTCCACTGGTTCGGGATGCGCCGACGCGGACCGGTCGACCAGCTGGCCCACCTCGCGGACCACCCGGACCCCAGGGTCCGCAGGGCCCTCGTATGGGCCGTCGAGAACTGGTCGAGCCCGGCCGCCGCTGAACTCCTCCACCGCCTCGCCCAGGACCCGGACGCGACGGTCCGGGAGGCCGTCGAGTCCAGCGCACCCGAGGACTGAGGCCCCCTGCTCCGACCGGACTCGAACCCGTACAGATTTCTTGTACGGGTCGTGCGCGCGTGACGCGCGCGTGCACGTGGAAGTTCGCTCGGTATGCACCCCGGAAAGCGGAAGCGCAAGAACGCGTCGGCAATGAAACTCGTGGGAAAACTGGTCGCCGTCTTCCGCAGGGCGGCGGGCCTGACCCAGACCCGACTCGCCGAGCTGGTGGGCCACCAGGTGGAGACGATCGCCTCCATCGAGCAGGGCAGACGGGCGCTGCTGCCCGACCTCGCCGCCAAGTTGGACGAACGGCTGGACACCAAGGGCGCGTTGGCGATGGCAGTGGCGAACATGCCGGACATCGACCTGATCCCGGCCTGGGCGGAGGAGTACGTGGAGCTGGAGCGGGAGGCGCTGGCGCTGTCCTGGTACGACAACCAGGTCATGCCGGGTCTCCTCCAGACGGACCGCTACGCCGAGGCGGTGTTCCGCAACCGGGTCCCGGCCTTCAGCGAGGAGAAGGTGGCCGGCCAGACGAAATCCCGTTTGAAGCGCCAGGAGATCCTTCACCGGCCGTCACCCCCGACCATCAGCTTCGTGGTGTGGAAGCCGGTCCTGATGCTCCAACTCCTCGACGACGAAGGGCACGCAGAGCAACTCGACCACCTGCGGAGATGCGCCGCACTCCCCGGCATCTGCCTCCAGGTCCTCCAGCTGGCCCACCGCACCCATGCCGGGCTGAACGGCCCCTTCATCCTGCTGGAGACGCCGGACTTCCAGCGCGTCGCCTACTCCGAGACACAGCGCGGCAGCCTGCTCGTCCCCGACCCCGACGAGGTCAGCATCCTCTCCCAGAAATATGCGATGCTGCGAGCCCAGGCCCTCAGCCCCGAAGACACCGTGGGCCTGCTGGACCGTCTGCTGGGAGAGCGATGAACACAGCACGCAAGTGGTTCAAGTCCAGCTACAGCGGCGACGAGGGCGGGCAGTGCCTCGAAGTGGCCTACGAATGGCGCAAGTCGAGCTACAGCGGTGACGAGGGCGGCGCCTGCCTCGAAGTCGCCTACGAATGGCGCAAGTCGAGCCACAGCGGCAGCGAAGGCGGCGCGTGCGTCGAGATCGCCGCCCACCCCGCCGCCATCCACATCCGCGACTCCAAGGACCCCGACGGCCCCGTCCTCACCGTCGCCCCCACCACCTGGACGGCCTTCGCCGGCTTCGCCGCCGACCGGCAATTCGCCTGAACCCACCGGAGGGATCCCACCGCCATGGCTGTCATCCACCGCACCACTCTGACGCCCACCAAGCTGGAACTCCTCGCCACCTGGCTGCCCGCACAGCCCTGGTACCGGGGCACGGGGCAGCAGCCCGAACCGGCCCGGACCGGCGGGTTCCGGCTGGACGACCCGAAGGGCGAGGTGGGCATCGAGATCATGGTGGTCACCGACACGTCGGGGGACCGACCGGTCACGTACCAGGTGCTGTTCAGCTACCGCGGCGCACCGCTCGCGGGCGCCGACGACGCGCTCATCGGCACGACCGAGCACGGCGTACTGGGGCAGCGCTGGGTGTACGACGGAGCGCACGACCCGGTCGTCGTGGCCCAGTTGTTCGCGCTCCTCGCCGGCGAGGCGGAGCCGCAGATGCAGAGCACGAGCGACACCCCGGACCCGTCCGTCACCGCCCGTCTCGACGCATCGGGCATCACTGCGGAGCTCGTCTCCTTCACCGCCGCCAACAGCACGGACGGCACGGACATCCTGGTCACGACGGCACCCGACGGACGCGAACTGGCCCTCCGCCTCAACCGCGTGCTCCGGCCCGGACAGAACGCCGACGGCCAGGCGCTCGGCCACGTCACCGCGCCCGCGCCACTGCCCGACGGCACTCCGGCGCCCACCGAGTTCATCGTCGTCCACGCACACCCGTAGCCGGACCGCACTGCCCGGCCGGTTGTCAGTGGCCGGGCCTACAGTTTGGTCATGGCGACGCTCCCGAACCCGCTCCCGTCCCTGGCCACGTCAGGGCTCCAACTCCCGCCCGGCTCAATGGTGGACGCCACGATCGACGGCACCTGGCACGAGCCGTTGCTCTGGTGTGCCGACGAGTCCGCCACCCACGGCACTTGGCGCACACTGCGCGCGGCCGGGCGGGCGGTCGGCCTGCTTCCCGTACTGATCGACGGCGGACGGCGCGCGGAGTGGCCCGAGGACTGGGACCTGACCCCGGACAGCACCTCGTACCCCGGCGATCACGACGCCGAGGAAGTGCTCAGCGAGTACTGGGAGGACTGCGCGCCCGAGGAGCTCGACGCCACCGAGGGCGACTGGCCGGGCCTGGCCCCCGTCCCGGCCGCCGAGGGGCAGGACACCCCCGACGACCTGGCGGCCGCGATCGCCGAGGAGTGCGTCGGCCCGGACGGCTGGTACCCCGGCTCGCGGGCGGCGCTCGTCCCGGCCCGGCGCAGCGCGGACATACCGGCGGCGATCGGCTGGTCCGGCCCGCTCAACTACGAGGAGGACACGGCCCGGCTCAGCGCCGTGCTCCGCTCCTGGGAGGACCGCTTCGGCATACGGGTCGTGGTGCTGGGCTTCGACACCCTGATGGTCTCGGTCGGCCGGCCGCCCACCACCCTCGCGGAGGCCCGCGCGGTGGCCGCCGAGCACTTCGCGTTCTGCCCGGACAACATCGAACAGAACCCGCCGTACGACCTGGACGTCTACGCGGAGAAGATGGTGCTGGGACAGGAGACCTGGTCCTTCTGGTGGGACTGAGCCGACTCGGAGGCCCTAGGTACGGCAACTCATGTGCCGTACCGGGGGCCCGGGTTGAATCGCACGCATGCCCGACAACATCACGGACGACAACCCCGACAACCCCGACAGCCCCGACAGCTCTGGCGGCTCCGACGGCCCCCGGCACACCTGGGTCGCCTCGCTGATCTCCACGGTCGTCACGCTCCCGCTCGCGTTCTTCGCCCTGGTGTACAGCATGCTCTCGCCCATGGCCTGCGACTCCTGCTCGGACGCGGATGCCGACCGCTTCGACGCCAGTTTCGGTCCGGCCTGGACGGTCTCCTGCTGCGGCCTGCTGCTGTCCCTGGTCATCCTGGTGGCGAGCTGGGTGTGCACCAGGCGCAGGCCGCCGGCCGCGATCGGCTTCGCCGTGGCCGCACCCGCCACCGTGTTCTTCACCTGGGTCGCCTTCATGACCCTGATCAACTGGCCCTGAGCCTTCGAGCGAAGGATCACCACCCATGAACCCCGAGCCGGCCCCGGACCACGCCACCCGCGCTGCCCGCGCCACCCGGGCAGACCACCTCGCCCGTCTCGTCGAGGAGTTCCGCACCCTGCCGGCCGACAGCGACAGAAAACGCGAGATCATCGCCGAACTGGACGGCGACGCGGCCGCGCAGCCGTTTCTCGTCTCGGTGGTCGCCGACGCGGGCGAGTACGACCTCGCCCGCACCGAGGCCGCCACGGTCCTTCGCCTGTGGCCCCCGGCCGAGCCCGAACTGCGCCACCGCGCGGGCAGGGCCCTGCTGGCGGCGCTGAACGACCCCGAGGAGGATCTGGTGCGCCAGTACGCGGCGATGGCGCTCGGCCCCTACGCCTCGGACGACCCGGCGGTCACCGAGGCCCTGATCGCCGCCGGAGGGTCCGAGGAGGACCCCCTCGTCCAAGCCTGCGCGAGATCCGCCCTGGAAGAGGCGGGCCTCGCCTGAGCGCGCCCGGAACCCACGCCCGGTCGCCGTGACCGGCGCGACCGGCGCGACCGGCGCGACCGGCGCGACCGGCGCGACCGGCGCGACCGGCGACAAAGTCGGGTATCAGGGACTGTTCCTCCGGAAAGACGGCCCGGTACGCGTTCACCATTCGAGCCGGACGGGTCCCGGGACAACCTGATCGCGATCCGGAACATCCTCTCTCACAAGCCCCGCGCCACCGGTACGGGACGGTGAACGAGGAGCTGGAGCATGGCCCGAAGCCCCATCCGCCCCATCCGTGCGATCCGCGCGATCCGCCTTCGCGGACTCGGCATCGACTACCCCCGCCGCGGGAAACGTACTTGGCGCCGCTGGATACCTTCGTGGCGGCAGATGCTGAGCGGGGTCGTACTCGGACTCGTCGCGCTGGCCGGCCTGTTCGCCGTGGTGTACGCGTCCGTCGACATCCCGAACGAGAACGACGAGGCGCGCAGGCAGGGCACCGTCTACTACTGGGCGGACGGCAGCCAGTTGGTGAGCGTGGGCGCGGTCAACCGGCAGAACGTCACGCTCGCCGACATACCCCGATCGGTGCAGAACGCGGTGATCGCCGCCGAGAACGAGACCTTCTACTCCGACCCGGGAGTATCGGCAACGGGCATCGCCCGCGCGGCCGTGAGCATCGTCGCGGGCGGCGAGACCCAGGGCGGCTCCACCATCACCCAGCAGTATGTGAAGAACACCTATCTCAGCCAGGAGCAGTCGGCCACCCGGAAGTTCAAGGAATTCTTCATCTCGCTGAAGCTGAACAACAAGCAGAGCAAGAAGGAGATCCTCCAGGGGTACCTGAACACCAGTTGGTTCGGCCGCGGCGCCTACGGCATCCAGGCAGCGGCGAACGCGTACTACGGAATCCCGGCGAAGGACCTCGATCCCGGTCAGGCGGCACTGCTCGCCTCCCTGCTCAAGGGAGCGGAGCAGTACGACCCCGCGGGCGGCAAGGGCAACCACGAACGCGCCGTCGACCGCTGGGAGTGGATCCTCGACCGGCAGGTGGAGATCGGGACGATGACGAAGGCCGAGCGGGCCGCGTACCAGAAGTTCCCCGAGCCGAAGCCGGCCACGAAGCCGACCAGCCTCGGCGGCCAGACCGGCTATCTCGTCGACATCGCCAACAAGTACATCAAGAAGCGTTCAGGCCTCACCGACAAGGACCTCTTCCAGGGCGGCTACCGGGTGCACACCACCTTCGACAGGGCCAGGGTGGGGCAGTTGGAGCGGGCCGTGCGAAGTGTGCGCAAGCGCGACCTCGACCCCGAGAAGCGTTCCGAGGACAAGTACGTCGAGGTCGGCGCCGCATCCGTGCGGGCCGACGGGGCCGTGGTCGCGGTGTACGGCGGAGCCGACGCGGTCACCCATTTCGCCAACAACGCCGACACCGCGGGGGTCCCCGTCGGCTCGGCCTTCAAGCCCTTCGTGCTGGCCGCAGCGCTCCAGCACGGCGACGGGGTCTCCCTGGACAGCGGCTACGACAGTGGGGGGCGGCTGATCAAGGACGGTCCGTACACGGCACAACCCACCCCGTCGGGTGCCGGTCCCGGCCGGGTGACGGTCACGGCGCCGACGTCCCTGCGCGATGCGCTGATCAAGTCGTCCAACGCCACTTTCACGCTGCTCGGCAAGGACATCGGGCTGAAGAAGGTGAAGGAACTGGCGGTATCGGCCGGACTGCACAAGGAGAGCCTGGCCCGTCTGGACAAGTCCTTCCCTCTCGGCACGTCCACACCGAGCGCGGTCAGGATGGCGGACGCGTACACCGCCTTCAGCAACGAAGGCATGAGGGCCGATCCCTACTCGGTGACCGGGATGACCCGGGACGGCGAGGCGGTCGAGGGCTTCGAGAAGCCCGAGCCGCGACGCGCGATGGACGCCTCGGTGGCCAACGATGTGAACAGCACCCTGGGGATGGTGGCCTGGACACGGCTGGGCCGGGACGGGAAGTTCGGCACGTTCGCCACGACCAAGGCGGCCGACGACCTCTCGGCGGGTGCGACCGGCGAGGACGACCGGATGAAGTCGGCCTGGTTCATCGGCCACACCGAAGGGGTGACCACGGCCGTCACGATGTTCCGCAACAAGCCGGGCA
The DNA here is from genome assembly GCF_040652135.1 of Streptomyces sp. NPDC048295. Classification (NCBI taxonomy): domain Bacteria; kingdom Bacillati; phylum Actinomycetota; class Actinomycetes; order Kitasatosporales; family Streptomycetaceae; genus Streptomyces; species Streptomyces sp. NPDC048295. The sequence continues at coordinate 18,976 of NZ_JBEZLL010000031.1, read as the reverse complement.
CCCCTCAACTGCTGGGAATGCAGGGGGTGGGCGGGCCCGATTCGGGACGCGGCAACGTCTTCCCGCTCCGGATCTGGAACGCCTACGTCACGGGGGAAGCAGACCCACGAACCAGGGGCTGACAACGGCCTGGGGCCAGGAAACGACAGCGGCATGGGACCGGAACCGGCAAACGGACAGAGCAGCACTCTGCGCATTGGTCTTGACCAATATCCTATTGTGTGAAGAACTTGGCCGTAGCCGCCACGGAATCTTTACAAGCACCTCCGCTGGAGAGACACGCCCCCATGCGCATATCCGCAACCGCCGCCGCGTCCGCAGTACTCGGCGGAGCCCTCGTCCTCGGCCTCACGGCCGTCCCCGCCGCACAGGCCACGCCCGCCGCCGACACCACGGGCTGCACCACCGACGCCTTCGGAATCGCCGGAAAGTACGGCGAGTTCGTCCTCGGTGACGACGTCCACACCCCCGACGCGGAAGGCGCGGTGGCCGTAGGTGGCAACGCCGACTTCCGCGGCGGCTTCAGCGCCGCCAACGAACTGACGGCTGCGGAGGTCGACGCCCTGCCCGGCCGGGCCTCCCTCGTCGTCCGCGGCGACCTGCTCAACGGCAGTTCCGTCACCGCGGTGATGAAGGGCAACGCGGTCGTCGGCGGCAAGGTCAGCGACCGCGCCCTCGAAATGCACTCCGGCACCTTCAGCAAGAACGCCGGACTGATCGACTTCGACGCCGAGTTCACCAAGCTCCGGTCCTACTCCACCGCACTGGCGAAGGAACCCGCGACCACCGGCACCGAAGTGGAACTGACCGGCAGCAAGCTCACCCTGGAGGGCGGGAACACCACCCGCAACATCTTCGAGGTGACGGCCGAACAGCTCGAAGGCGCCAAGGACATCTACCTCAAGGTCCCGGCCGGCGCCACCGCGGTCGTCAACGTCAGCGGCACGACGTACGACATGGCCAAGGCCGGAACCACCGGCTTCTTCCTCTCCGGCGGCCAGGACTACGTACTGGACGACAAGCTCCAGAGCGCCTCCGACGGCAAGGTCCGCGCCCGCCTGCTGTGGAACTTCCCCGACGCCACCGCGGTCACCAAGAGCAGCCAGGCCGCCTGGCCCGGCAGCGTGCTGGCCCCCAGGGCACACCTGGAGCTGGGCACCGGCGCCCCCGTCAACGGCTCGGTCTGGGTCGCCTCGCTGCACGGCTCGGGCGGCGCGGAGACGCACCACTTCCCCTTCACCGGCTGCCTTCCGGAGACCGGCGAGACCCCGCCCCCGGCCACCCCGACCCCGGGCAACACCCCCGGGACCACCCCGCCGGTGACCGGCACGCCCTCCACCCCGGCAAGCACACCGCCGGCGAGCGGCACCCCGTCCGACAGCCCGTCCGAGTCCGCACCGGCCACCCCGGCCCCGTCGCAGAGCACGCCCGGCGGCAAGGACGGCGACCTGGCCTCGACCGGCAGCAGCGGCACCATCCCGCTGGCCATCGGCACCGTCGTGGTGCTCGCCGCGGGCGCCGGCCTGACCGTGGCGGCCCGCCGCCGCTCCAAGCGGGCCTGACCCACCGGGTGCCCGTGGGAACCCCGCACGCGCGGGGTTCCCACGGGGACCGTCAGCGCAGCAGCCGCTGCCCGACCTCCGTCGCCCAGTACGTCAGGATCATCTGCGCACCCGCGCGCCGGATCCCGGTCAGGCTCTCCAGAATGGCCGCGTCCCGGTCGATCCAGCCCTTCTCGGCGGCGGCCTCGATCATCGCGTACTCGCCGCTGATCTGGTACGCCGCGACCGGCACGTCCACCGAGTCGGCGACCTTCGCGAGGATGTCGAGGTACGGACCGGCCGGCTTGACCATGACCATGTCGGCGCCCTCTTCGAGGTCGAGCGCCAGCTCGCGCAGCGACTCACGGGCATTCGCCGGGTCCTGCTGGTACGTCTTGCGGTCGCCCTGGAGCGAGGAGCCGACGGCCTCGCGGAACGGCCCGAAGAACGCCGAGGAGTACTTCACGGTGTACGCGAGGATCGAGACGTCCTCGTGGCCCGTCTGGTCGAGCGCGTCCCGGATGACACCGACCTGGCCGTCCATCATGCCGCTCGGGCCCACCACATGGGCGCCCGCGTCGGCCTGGACCTGGGCCATCTCGGCGTACCGCTCCAGCGTCGCGTCGTTGTCGACCCGGCCGTCCTCGGTCAGCACACCGCAGTGGCCGTGGTCGGTGTACTCGTCCAGGCACAGGTCCGACATGATGACGAGATCGTCACCGACCTCGGCGCGCACCGCGCGCAGAGCGACCTGGAGAATGCCGTCCGGGTCGGTGCCCGCCGTGCCCCGGGCGTCCTTCTTCTCGTCCGCGGGGACGCCGAAGAGCATGATTCCGGAGACCCCGGCCGACACCGCGTCGACGGCGGCCTTCCGCAGGGTGTCCAGGGTGTGCTGCTGCACGCCGGGCATGGCCGAGATGGCGACCGGGGCGTCGATGCCCTCGCGCACGAACGCGGGCAGGATCAGATTCGCCGCATCGAGCCGTGTCTCGGCGACCATCCGCCGCATCGTCGGGGTGGTCCGCAGCCGCCGGGGGCGGGAGCCGGGGAAGTTTCCGTACACAGTCATCCTTCGAGATTAGACCCGCACACATCACCGTCTTACCGACACCTGTGCCGGAAAGAGGACGGGCGCAGGACGGGGAGAAGGACGGGAAAAAAGAGCCAAAGAAGACGGTGAAACGGGCAGGGGCCCGGCTGCCGAAGCAACCGGGCCCCTCACACTGCTCGACCGGTCGGGTCAGGTCGTCGTACGACGCCGTCGCGCACCGGGACGCCGCTCGCTCGGCCGGGTCACCGGATCGCCGGCCTCCTTCGCCGCCTCCCGGCGCCGGGCTCCGAACTCGGCGAGCGCCTCGGCCAGCTTGTGCACCGACGGCTCCGGGGAGAGGACGTCGACGCGCAGACCGTGCTCCTCGGCGGTCTTCGCCGTCGCCGGGCCGATACACGCGATGACCGTCACGTTGTGCGGCTTGCCCGCGATGCCGACCAGGTTCCGCACGGTCGACGACGAGGTGAAGAGCACCGCGTCGAAACCACCGCCCTTGATCGCCTCACGCGTGTCCGAGGGCGGCGGCGAGGCGCGGACCGTGCGGTACGCGGTGACGTCGTCGACCTCCCAGCCCAGCTCGATGAGCCCGGCCACCAGCGTCTCGGTGGCGATGTCGGCACGCGGCAGGAAGACCCGGTCGATCGGGTCGAAGACCGGATCGTACGGCGGCCAGTCCTCCAGCAGCCCGGCGGCGGACTGCTCACCGGACGGCACCAGGTCCGGCTTCACACCGAAGTCGACGAGCGCGGCGGCGGTCTGCTCGCCGACGGCCGCGACCTTGATCCCGGCGAAGGCACGGGCGTCGAGCCCGTACTCCTCGAACTTCTCCCGGACGGCCTTCACGGCATTGACGCTGGTGAAGGCGATCCACTCGTAGCGGCCCGTGACCAGGCCCTTGACCGCACGCTCCATCTGCTGGGGCGTACGGGGCGGCTCGACGGCGATCGTCGGAACCTCGTGCGGCACGGCCCCGTAGGAACGAAGCTGGTCGGAGAGCGACGCGGCCTGCTCCTTCGTACGCGGCACGAGCACCTTCCAGCCGAACAGCGGCTTGGACTCGAACCACGCGAGCTGGTCGCGCTGGGCGGCGGAGCTGCGCTCACCGACCACGGCTATGACGGGCCGGTGCCCCTCCGGCGACGGCAGTACCTTCGCCTGCTTCAGGACCTGGGCGATCGTCCCGAGGGTCGCCGCCCAGGTGCGCTGGCGGGTCGTCGTACCGGCGACCGTCACGGTCAGCGGGGTGTCGGGCTTGCGGCCCGCCGAGACCAGCTCACCGGCGGCCGCGGCCACCGCGTCGAGCGTCGTCGAGACGACGGCCGTGGCATCGCTCGCGCCGACCTCGGTCCAGCAGCGGTCGGAGGCGGTACGGGCATCCACGAACCTGACGTCCGCGCCCTGCTCGTCACGGAGCGGCACACCGGCGTACGCGGGCACGCCCACGACATTGGCGACGCCCGGCACGACCTCGAAGGGGATGCCGGCGGCGGCGCAGGCGAGCATCTCGGCACCGGCGTTGCCGTCCAGTCCCGGGTCGCCCGCGACGGCACGGACGACCCGCCTGCCGCCCCTCACCGCCTCCATGACAAGATTGGCCGCATCCCTGAGAACGGGAACACCGGCGGCTGCTGACTGCGCGTCAACAACCGTCAGCTCAGGTGTGCTTACGCTTGCCCGCGCATGGCAGCGAACGACGCCGAGGACGTCCGGCTCGGCGACAAGGACGTCCGCGCTCGCAAGCGCCTCGACGGCGCGCAGAGTCAGCAGTCCCGGGTCGCCGGGACCGGCGCCGAGGAAGGTGACGTGCCCTTGTGCGGACAGGGCCGGAAAGTCGGATGCGGCGGGGCCGGTGGGGCTCAAAGTGCTCGCTCCCCCATAAGACCGGCCGCACCCTTGGCAAGCATCTCGGCCGCGAGCTCGCGACCGAGGGCCGCCGCGTCGTCCTGCGACGTGGGGACGGGACCGGTGGTGGACATCTGCACCAGCGAGGAACCGTCGGTGGAACCGACGACACCGCGCAGGCGCAGTTCGTTGACAGCCTGTCCGTCGACCAGGAGGTCGGCCAGCGCACCCACGGGTGCGGAGCAGCCGGCCTCCAGGGCGGCGAGCAGGGCACGCTCGGCGGTCACGGCGACCCGGGTGTACGGGTCGTCGAGCTCGGCGAGCGCGGCGGCGAGGTCGGCGCTGCTCGCAGCGCACTCGATCGCCAGTGCTCCCTGGCCGGGAGCGGGCAGGACGGTGTCGACCGACAGGAAGTCGGTCACCTCACCGGTCCGGCCGAGGCGGCTGAGCCCGGCCGCGGCGAGTACCACCGCGTCCAGCTCACCGCTCCGGACAAATCCGATACGCGTATCGACGTTCCCCCGTATCGCCACGGTCTCTATGTCGAGGCCGTGGTTACGGGCGTACGCGTTGAGCTGCGCCATGCGGCGCGGCGAGCCGGTACCGATGCGGGCACCGGACGGCAGCCGCTCGAAGGTCAGCCCGTCCCGCGCCACCAGCACGTCGCGCGGGTCCTCGCGCACCGGCACCGCGGCCAGCACGAGGCCCTCGGGCTGCGCGGTCGGCAGGTCCTTGAGCGAGTGGACGGCGAAGTCCACCTCGCCCCGCAGCAGCGCGTCGCGCAGCGCCGCGACGAACACACCGGTGCCGCCGATCTGCGCGAGGTGCTCCCGCGAGGTGTCGCCGTACGTGGTGATCTCGACGAGCTCGACGGCGCGCCCGGTCACCTCGCTGACCGCGTCGGCGACGTGGCCGGACTGCGCCATGGCGAGCTTGCTGCGCCGGGTGCCCAGCCTCAGCGGCTTGTCGGCCCCCGCGCCCAGGGGTGAGTTGTCGGTCATGACCGCCCTCGATTCGGGTCGTTCAGGTCTGCCCGGGAGACGGCTGCGACCGTCTGCGGGTCGAGGTCGAAGAGTTCCCGCAGCGCATCGGCGTACCCGGCGCCGCCGGGCTCGCTGGCGAGCTGCTTGACCCGCACGGTGGGCGCGTGCAGGAGCTTGTCGACGACGCGGCGCACGGTCTGCGAGATCTCGGCGCGCTGCTTCTCGTCCAGGTCGGGGAGGCGTCCGTCGAGCCGCGCGATCTCGCCCGCGACCACTCCGGCGGCCATCGTGCGCAGCGCGACGACGGTCGGGGTGATGTGGGCGGCGCGCTGGGCGGCGCCGAAGGCGGCGACCTCGTCGGAGACGATGGTGCGCACCTGGTCCACGTCGGCGGCCATCGGGGCGTCCGCCGACGCCTCCGCGAGCGACTCGATGTCGACGAGGCGCACCCCGTCGAGCCTGGCCGCTCCGCCGTCGATGTCGCGCGGCATGGCGAGGTCGAGCAGGGCCAGGCGCACGGGGCCGGCGCCCTGCGCGGGCACGGTGGCCCGGCGGGCGGCCTGGCGCACCGCCGGGGCGCTGCCGTTCTCCACCCAGGCCGCATGCCGGTCGGCGTCGGCGGGGGCGGGCACCGCGGGCGCGGCGGCGGGCGTCTCGACGGCGGCCTCGACGTCCAGGCCGAGCGCCCCGGCGACGGCCTCGGCGGTCAGCACGAGACCGGTCGCACCGGTGCACGAGACGACGACGTCGGCACGTGTCAGTTCGTCGCGGACGGCGGCCATCTCCACGGCTCGGGCGGCCACGCCGGTGCCTCCGGGCTGGGCCAGGATCTCGACGAGCCGGTCGGCACGGGCCCGGGTCCGGTTGGCGACGACGATCTCGGCGACACCGGTGCGGGCCAGGGTGGCGGCGGCGAGCGAGGACATCGAGCCCGCGCCGATCACCAGGGCGCGCTTGCCCGCGGCCCAGTCGGCGACGTCCGCGCCGGCCGCGAGCTGCTCCAGGCCGAAGGTGACGAGCGACTGCCCGGCCCGGTCGATCCCGGTCTCGCTGTGGGCCCGCTTGCCGACCCGCAGGGCCTGCTGGAACAGGTCGTTCAGCAGCCGGCCCGCGGTGTGGAGCTCCTGCCCCAGCGCCAGCGCGTCCTTGATCTGGCCGAGGATCTGGCCCTCGCCGACGACCATCGAGTCCAGCCCGCACGCCACCGAGAAGAGGTGGTGGACGGCCCGGTCCTCGTAGTGCACATAGAGATACGGAGTGAGCTCGTCCAGACCGACGCCGCTGTGCTGGGCGAGGAGCGTGGACAGCTCGGCGACGCCCGCGTGGAACTTGTCCACGTCGGCGTACAGCTCGATGCGGTTGCAGGTGGCCAGGACGGCGGCCTCGACCGCGGGCTCCGCGGCGAGGGTGTCCTGGAGCAGCTTGGCCTGTGTCTCGGCAGCCAGCGAGGCCCGCTCCAGTACGGAGACGGGGGCGCTGCGGTGGCTCAGCCCTACGACGAGAAGACTCATGCCGGCATCACGGCGGGCATGTCCCCGTCAGGTCCCTTCCGGCTTCCGGTGGCCGAGCGCACCGGGGGTGCGGCCGGGTCCGGAGTGCTCTCGGCGGTGTCCTCGCCGGACTTGCGCTGCTCGTGGAAGGCGAGGATCTGGAGCTCGATGGAGAGGTCGACCTTGCGGACGTCCACCCCGTCGGGCACGGACAGCACGGTCGGCGCGAAGTTCAGGATGGAGGTGACACCCGCGGCGACGAGCCGGTCACAGACCTGCTGTGCGGCACCGGCCGGGGTCGAGATGACACCGATCGACACGCCGTTGTCACCGACGATCTGCTCCAGTTCGTCGGCGTGCTGGACGGGGATCCCGGCGACCGGCGTTCCGGCCATCGCGGGATCGGCGTCGATCAGCGCGGCGACCCGGAAACCGCGGGAGGCGAAGCCGCCGTAGTTGGCGAGCGCGGCGCCGAGGTTACCGATGCCGACGATCACGACCGGCCAGTCCTGGGTGAGCCCGAGTTCGCGGGAGATCTGGTACACGAGATACTCGACGTCGTACCCGACACCGCGCGTCCCGTACGAACCGAGGTAGCTGAAGTCCTTGCGCAGCTTGGCGGAGTTGACCCCCGCCGCCGCGGCGAGCTCCTCGGACGAGACCGTGGGTACCGAGCGCTCGGAGAGCGCGGTCAGTGCGCGCAGGTACAGCGGAAGTCGGGCGACGGTGGCCTCGGGAATTCCTCGGCTACGGGTCGCCGGTCGGTGAGTTCGGCCAGTTGCCACGGTGCTCCTGCGGGATGAGCGGGGCTGCAGGCGGCCGTATTTCCCAGGACCGCCCCGTCGAATGCAGGCTATGTCTTTGTGAACGCGTGCACAAAGATAGTGTCCGTTTTGTCCGGTCAAAGTGACCGGGGTCACGCACATTCGTCGTGCGATCCCGGAACCAAGGATCGCATCAGCCCGTTGCAGGCCCGAAGGGGGCAAAGCGGCACACACTCCTCACAACCACTCCCCCGAGAGCACTCAAAACGCCCACGATGGTAACCGGCTTTCGCTCAGGAACGCAGTGCCCTGCGCAACCTCTCCGGGTCCACCCGCCAGAACGTGTGCTGCTCGTCGTCGATCAGCACCACCGGGATCTGCTCCCAGTACTCCCGGTACAGCTCCTCGTCCCGGGTGATGTCCTTCTCCGCCCAGGACGCACCGGTCTCCTCGCACACCTCCCTCACCACCTGCCTGGCGTCGTCGCAGAGGTGACACCCGGGTTTCCCCACCAGGGTCACCACGCGTTCCGCGGGCTTCTTCTTCGCACGTCGCAACAGGGCACTCATGCCTTCATTCTGCGCCGGGGCGAAGCCTTTACGTTCTCCATCCGGAACGCAGGGAATGACCCGCCCGACAAATCGGCCGCCGAGAGTTCACGCCGCGGCATCCCGGCAGGTCGGGAAGGGACTGACCGACTGGCTATGCTCACGGCATGGCCGCTCTTGGATGGCTCACACCCCGTAGGCGCCCCGCGACAGCACGGAGCGTGCTGGCCGGCGAGGCAGCAGCTGAGGCAGCGCGGAAATCCACCCTCCCCGACGATCAGTCCCCCGGCACCGGGCAGGACGCCGCCACGAAGGCGGAGGCCGAGGAAGCCCCCTTCCCCGTCGTCGGCGACGACCGGGCCGCCGCCTTCTTCGACCTGGACAACACCGTCATGCAGGGCGCGGCGATCTTCCACTTCGGCCGCGGCCTGTACAAGCGGAAGTTCTTCCAGCGCCGCGAGCTGACCCGGTTCGCCTGGCAGCAGGCCTGGTTCAGGCTGGCCGGCGTCGAGGACCCGGAACACATGCAGGACGCCCGCGACAGCGCCCTGTCCATCGTCAAGGGCCACCGGGTCTCCGAGCTGATGTCCATCGGCGAGGAGATCTACGACGAGTACATGGCCGACCGCATCTGGCCCGGCACCCGGGCCCTCGCCCAGGCCCACCTCGACGCCGGACAGCGGGTCTGGCTGGTCACCGCCGCCCCGGTCGAGACCGCCACGATCATCGCCCGCCGGCTCGGCCTGACCGGCGCGCTCGGCACGGTCGCCGAATCCGTGGGCGGCGTCTACACCGGCCGCCTGGTCGGCGAGCCGCTGCACGGGCCCGCGAAGGCCGAGGCGGTCCGCGCCCTGGCCGCCGCCGAGGGCCTGGACCTCGACCGCTGCGCGGCGTACAGCGATTCGCACAACGACATCCCGATGCTGTCCCTGGTCGGACACCCGTACGCGATCAACCCCGACGCCAAGCTCCGCAAGCACGCCCGCGCGCTCGACTGGCGACTGCGGGACTACCGCACGGGCCGCAAGGCGGCCAAGGTCGGCATCCCGGCCGCGGCCGGCGTGGGCGCGATCGCGGGCGGCACCGCGGCCGCCGTCGCCCTGCACCGACGCCGCCGCTGACACGTCCCCGCCCCGCCCGGCCCCTCCAGGGGCCGGGCGAGCCACGCCCGGACCCGCGCGACCGATCCGAACCCCTTACCCACCGACCGCTCCCGCCAGTCGCGTTGCTCGCACACGACCACAACCCGTCGCCCCGGCAGACAGATCACGAAGTAATTCGATCAACAATCGGTCACGATGTGCTACCTGATGCGTCATTTAGTCGCTACGGAAGCGACGTAATCGGTGATTTGAGCAACTGGGTGTAGCACTGCCTGTACGAAGCGTTATTCTCCTCAGACGCATTCCGGAACCCACCGCTCACTACGACGAGTGACGGTTTCGCACTGCACGTGATGGAAGCTCTGCCTCTGGGAGTCCCGTGTACCCACACGTCGGGGTTGACACCTCGGGCCTGGCTACGCTGCGCGCAACGGTCGCCGACCGCTTGCGCGGCTTCGTCCCCACCGCGTACGCCGTCCCCGCATTTGCCACCCCTGCACCTGTCGGCCCCTGCTATGCCCTGGCCGAACGCGGTGCGGCGGTCGGAAGACGCAGCAACCGCGGTGCAACGACCACGTCCACCGTCCGCCGGCCGACCGCCGACAGCGACAGCGCGCGCATGATGGATCTCGTCGAGCGCGCCCAGGCCGGCGAGGCCGACGCCTTCGGCCGCCTCTACGACCAGTACAGCGACACCGTCTACCGCTACATCTACTACCGCGTGGGCGGAAAGGCGACGGCGGAGGATCTCACCAGCGAGACCTTCCTGCGCGCCCTGCGCCGCATCTCCACCTTCACCTGGCAGGGCCGCGACTTCGGCGCCTGGCTGGTCACCATCGCCCGCAACCTGGTCGCCGACCACTTCAAGTCGAGCCGCTTCCGGCTCGAAGTGACCACCGGCGAAATGCTCGACGCCAACGAGGTCGAACGCAGCCCGGAGGACTCCGTCCTGGAGTCCCTCTCCAACGCCGCGCTCCTGCAGGCCGTGCGCCGGCTCAATCCCCAGCAGCAGGAGTGCGTGACCCTGCGCTTCCTCCAGGGCCTCTCGGTCGCCGAGACCGCCCGGGTCATGGGCAAGAACGAGGGCGCGATCAAGACCCTCCAGTACCGCGCCGTCCGCACGCTGGCCCGGCTCCTCCCGGACGATGCCCGCTGACCCCACGCCGGGCCGAATCACTCTCGGCGACACGCTCATCACGCACTGGTCCGATCATCCTTCGTGCGTAACCCAAGTGCCGAGCCCCTCGTTGTGCCGGTTGCAGGCCCCCTGTCGTCACCCCATGTCCGCCGACACTCACTCATTCGTGTGGAAGCGCTCAAGGTGTGCAACCTTCCGGACCCCCAGGGGAGTCGACCGTCATGACGAGAGGAGGTGCCGCCAGTGATCGCAAACGTTTCGGCACACCGGCGGGCGAACGCCTTCGCCCAGGCCCTGGAGGAGCAGTCGCTCCGCGGTGCGGCGGCCGCACAGCCCGAGGAGCCGGCCGAAGAGGCCGGCCACGGACCGCTGCTGGCCCTGGCGAACGGCCTCGGTGAGGTACCGCGGCCGGAGTTGGATCCCGAGGTCAAAGTGGTGCAGCGAGCCCAACTCGTCGCCGCCATGGAGGCCATGCTCACCGAGGGCGGCGCGTCCGCGGGCCCTACGGTGCCCGAGCAGCGTGCCAAGGGAGCCCACCGGGCCTCCCCGCTCCGGAAATTGCGACCGCGTTCACGCTGGACGAAGGGCCTCGCGGCCGGCGGACTCACCGTCGGTGTGGCGGCGGGAGCCTTCGGCGGCGTGGCCGCTGCCAGTTCCGACGCCCTGCCGGGTGATTCGCTGTACGGGCTCAAACGCGGCATGGAGGACATCCACCTCGGCATGGCCAGCGGCGACGCCGACCGCGGCGAGGTCTACCTCGACCAGGCGTCCACCAGGCTCAGCGAGGCACGCCGGCTGATGGAGCGCGCCCGCTCCGGCGCCCTGGACCACGAACAGCTCGGCGAGATCAGGCGCACGCTCAACGGCATGACGCACGACGCCAGCGAGGGCCACCGCCTGCTCCACTCCGCCTACCAGCAGAACGGCGCCATCGGCCCCATCCAGACCCTGGACTCCTTCTCCCGCGCGCACCGCGAGACCTGGAGCAGCCTCCGCGACCGGCTGCCCGTGCAGCTGACGGACGTCGGCGACCAGGTCAGCTCGGTCTTCGACGCCATAGACCAAGAGGTCCAGCCGCTCCAGTCGCTGCTCCCCCGCATCCCGGACGGCAGCGGCGGCGCACAGCAGCCGGGCACCACGAACCGGGACACCGCGCCCTCCCGCACGACACCCTCGGCGCCCACGTCCCCGGAGGCCCCGCACGGCCGCACGGGCGACAGCACCGCGCCCCACCCGTCAGGATCGGGCAGCGCCGCGTCCGAGGGCCTGATCGGCGGCACGGACGGCCTCCTCGGCACCCCGCCCCCGGGCACCGCCCCGTCCACCGACGGCCGGGCCGGCACCCCGCCCACCCCGGACGTCACCCTCCCGCCGCTCCTCCCCGGCCTGCTCCCGGGCCTGGGCATCAACGGCGAGGACGGGAACGACTAGCGCCGCGCGGGAACGACTGGCGCCGCCACGAGACGGGCGGACGGGCTCGGAGTGCCCGTCCGCCCGTCTCGTGCTGCCATCCCCGCAGCCTCAGAAGAACACCGACCTCCGCTGCACCAGCAGCTTGTACAGCGTGTGCTGGATCTGCTCCCGCACCTGATCCGTCAGATTGAACATCAGCATCGGATCCTCCGCCGCCTCCACCGGATACCCGGCCGTGGAGATCGGCTCACCGAACTGGATCGTCCACTTCGTCGGCAGCGGCACCGCCCCGAGCGGCCCGAGCCAGGGGAACGTCGGCGTGATCGGGAAGTACGGAAAGCCCAGCAGCCGCGCCAGCGTCTTCGAGTTGCCGATCATCGGGTAGATCTCCTCCGCCCCCACGATCGAGCACGGAATGATCGGCACCCCGGCCCGCAGCGCCGTGGACACGAAGCCGCCCCGCCCGAAGCGCTGGAGCTTGTACCGCTCGCCGAACGGCTTCCCGATGCCCTTGAACCCCTCCGGCATCACCCCCACGACCTCGCCCCGCCGCAGCAGCCGCTCGGCGTCCTCCGCACAGGCCAGCGTGTGCCCGGCCTTGCGCGCCAGCTCGTTCACCACCGGCAGCACGAAGACGAGATCGGCGGCGAGCAGCCGCAGATGACGGCCCGCCGGATGGTTGTCGTGCACGGCGACCTGGAGCATCAGCCCGTCGAGCGGCAGCGTCCCCGAGTGGTTGGACACGATCAGCGCCCCGCCCTCGGAGGGGATGTTCTCGATGCCCTTCACCTCGACCCGGAAGTACTTCTCGTACATCGGCCGGAGCATCGACATCAGGACCTGACCGGTCAGCTCCTCGTCGTACCCGAACTCGTCGACGTCGTACTCGCCGGTGACCCGTCGCCGCAGGAACGCGAGCCCGCCGGCGAGCCTCCGGTCCCAGCCGCCGCGCTCGTCCCCTCCCAGGGACCGCCCGGCCCCCTCGGGTGCCTCGGGCTCCTCCTGCGGCTTCGAGGCGTCCTGCTGCCCCGGAAGCGCGCTCACGGCCGCCGGCCCGGGCCCCTGGCCCCGGACACCGCCCGCTGCGGACCGGCGCCGTGCGGGACGCGCTGAACCACCCGTCCGCGAACGGTCGTCGTCGAACGGAATGACCTTGGCATCCGCCATCGTCGGTGCGCTCCTCTACCTGGCGCTGGGGGTCGGCTCGGTTTCGCCGGCCCCGGTGAACCCCGGAACATCGCCGCCCGCCCCGGCGAACGGCATGCCGGCCAGTCTGTCGACCACCCCGCCCACCGCCTCGGGCGGCAGCAGTCCGGGCCCCTGACTGCGCGCGAACTCCGCGAACGTCTCCGCGGTACTGAACCGGGGGTGGAAGCCGAGCGTCTCGCGCATCTGCACGGTGGAGACCACCCGGCCGTGGGTGAGCAGCCGGATCTGCTCCGGCGAGAAGTCCGTCATGGCGAAGGTACGCAGCGCCTGGCCGACCCAGGTGACCGCGGGCAGCAGCAACGGCACCGTCGGCCGCCCCAGCCGCCGCGAGCACTGCGAGAGCAGCAGCACCCCGTCCCCCGCGATGTTGAACGTGCCGCTGTTCAGCGTCCCGCGCCCCGGCTCGCCCGACGCGACACCCAGTACGTCGACGACATCGTCCTCGTGCACGAACTGGAGCCTCGGGTCGTACCCGAACACCGTCGGCAGAACGGGCAGCGAGAGATAGTCGGCGAGCGGCGAATCGGCCCGGGGGCCCAGGATGTTCGCGAACCTGAGTACGCACACGGCCACATCCGGGCGGCGGCGCGCGAAGCCCCGCACGTACCCCTCGACCTCCACCACGTCCTTGGCGAAGCCGCCGCTGGGCAGGGACTTGGGCGGGGTGGTCTCGGTGAAGACCGCCGGGTCGCGCGGCGCCGAGCCGTACACGTTCGTACTGGACTTGACCACCAGCCGCCGCACGCTCGGCGCCTTCTGGCAGGCGCCGAGCAGCTGCATGGTGCCGATGACGTTGGTCTCCTTGACCGTCGTCCGGCCGCCCGTGCCGACCGCCTTGGCCGAGACGTCCAGATGCACCACGGTGTCGACGGAGTGCTCGGCGAGGACTCTGGCGATCGCCGGCTGGCGGATGTCCGCCGTCACGAACTCGGCGTCGCCCAACTCGTGTGCGGGCACGACCGCGTCGACGGCGATCACCCGGTCCACGCCCGGATCACGCTGGATGCGCCGCACGAAGCGGCCGCCCAGCTGCCGGGCCGCTCCCGTGACCAGCACGACCTTCCCCAAGATCCGCGCCTTCCGTCGAAAGGTTTCCCCTGGCCGTCACCGTAGCGGGTGGATGTTGCCCTGTGATGACCGCACGGCGGCCTTCCCCCGAGTCTTTGGCCCGAATGCGGGTCACCGCCCCACAACGCGCCGCAGCCCTCCCGCCGGATCGGCGGGAGGGCTGCGGATTCACGAACTGCGTTCGCCTACTTCTTGTTGCGACGCTGAACGCGCGTGCGCTTGAGCAGCTTGCGGTGCTTCTTCTTGGCCATCCGCTTGCGCCGCTTCTTGATAACAGAGCCCACGACTACCCTCGCTCACTTCTTCTTCACTGGTGCGGGGCGTCTGGGCCCACACGACCTACGTCGGCCTAGCCTACCCGCCAGCGCGTGAGGGGCGTAATCCGAGGTGAACCTCAGGCGGACTCCACCCCCACAAAGGACTCGCGGAGATACTCGTGAACCGCTTGCTCCGGAACCCGGAAGGACCTGCCCACCCGGATCGCCGGCAGATGACCGCTGTGCACCAAGCGGTACACGGTCATCTTCGACACTCTCATGACCGAGGCGACTTCCGCCACGGTCAGAAACTTGACCTCGTTGAGAGGCCTCTCGCTGCCAGCAGCCATGACCCACCTGTACCTTCCGCACGAGACGCGCACCGGCTTCCCCTCCGGTGACTCTTCGTCGTTGTGCGCTCACTCCCCAGGTTAGGGGCGGGTGATGCGAGTGGGGAAGAGGTGAGGCGATCGGCCGCCTACCGTGACAGAAACGCCCGATTGAGTACATAGCGCGTGAGCGGCCGGTAGTACGCGGACGGCACGGCGTCGTCGAGCGGCACGGCGACCGCCACCCTCCCCTCGGCCTCCCCGACGAACAGCGCGGGATCGTCCGTATCGGCCAGGCCGATCGCCTCAATGCCCAGCTGACCTGCCCCGCAGACCCACCCGTGGTCCCCGACGACCAGTTCCGGCAGCCGCCCGCGACCCTGCGCGGCAGCCTCCAGCACGACCCTGACCGGCAGCGGGGAATGGGTATGTGCGCCGGTGTCACCACCCGGAGCCCGCACGCCGGGTTCGCGCACCATCGCGACTCCTCGTACGTAATCGAGGCTGCACGTGCGTACGCCGAACCGGGTCGTTATGTCGATACATCGCCCCTGCGCGGGGGTGAGTACGCGGCAGCCGGCCGCCGACATGGCGTCTGCCAGCGCTGCGTAGAAACCGAGCAGCCGGTGCGGATGCCCGGTCCCGAAGAGCACCGGCGCCCGCCGGACCGCGGCATGCGACAGCCGCTCGGCGAAAGCTTCCAGACCGGCCAGGGTCCGCTCCGGATCGATCACATCGAGCCCCGACACATGAGCGGGATCGTCGGAGACCCCGCACCGGTCGGCCATCAGACGGAGCAGATCGGGCTCCTTCCAGCCCTGCCCGGGGACGAGGCCGAGCGTCACCCGCGGATCCCCGGCGGCGAAGAGCCGATAGCTCCGCAGACTCGCTTCCCGCGAGGTGGCCACGGGCCCGGCCAGCCGGGCCGCCAGCAGATGCGCACGCAGCGCTCCGGTGCTCAACACACCACCGATGCTCCCCCAATCACCCGGACGGAGGGCCGGAAGCCGGGTTACGCCGCACAGTTGGCGTAACCATTGCGCGCCACCGCACGGAAACGTCCGCGCCACGACCACCCCTGCCCGGATCAGGCCAGCAGCCCCCGCAGGGGAAACGCCGCCCGCCGCGTCGCCAGCACCGCCTGGTCCAGCCGGTCCGCAGGGTCGTACCCCTCCTCCCACGACTTCCACGAAGGAGTACGGCCGTCCGTCATCCGGGCCGGCCCCAACTGCCGGGTCCGGGCGTAGACCTCGTCCCGCCACGACGACGGAATCACCGACTCCGGGTCCACCGGCGCATGCGCGGCGATCCCCACCAGATGCGTCCAGGACCGCGGCACCACGTCGACCACCGCGTATCCGCCCCCGCCGAGCGCCACCCAGCGCCCGCCCTCCACGTACTCATGGGCGAGATCGTGACAGGCCGACATCACCGCGCGCTGCGCGTCCAGCGACACCGCGAGGTGGGCGAGCGGGTCCTCGAAATGCGTATCGGCACCGTGCTGGCTCACCAGCACCTGTGGCCGGAAGTCGGCCAGCAGTTCCGGCACCACCGCGTGGAACGCCCGCAGCCACCCCGCGTCCCCCGTACCGGCCGGCAGCGCCACGTTCACCGCACTGCCCTCGCCCGCCCCGGAGCCGGTCTCCTCCGGCCAGCCGGTCTGCGGGAAGAGCGTGCGCGGGTGCTCGTGCAGCGAGACGGTCAGAACTCTCGGGTCCTCCCAGAACGCGGCCTGCACCCCGTCGCCGTGGTGCACGTCCACATCGATGTACGCGACCCGCTCGGCGCCCAGCTCCAGCATCCGCGCGATGGCCAGCGCCGGATCGTTGTAGACGCAGAACCCCGCCGCACCGCCGGGCATGGCGTGGTGCAGCCCGCCCGTGAAGTTCACGGCGTGAGAGGTGTCCCCGCGCCACACCGCCTCGGCCGCCGCCACCGACTGACCGGCGATCAGCGCCGACACCTCGTGCATCCCCGCGAACGCCGGATCGTCCACCGTCCCGAGCCCGTAGCGCTGATCGGCCCGCTTCGGATCGACCGAGGCGGCACGCACCGCGGCCACGTAGTCCTCGCGGTGCACCAGTCGCAACGTGGACTCCCCGGCGGGCCTGGCCGCCACCACGTCCACCGCGCCGTCGAGCCCGAACGCCCGGACCAGCCCCATGGTCAGGGCGAGCCTGACGGGGTCCATCGGATGACTTTCCCCGAAGTTGTAACCCGTTACTGCGTCATCCCACATCAACTGTGCGCGGCCGCTCATGCCCGCCACCGTATCGGGCGGACTCCGCGCCGAACGACTTGGCGTACACCAGCGTCGCGAGCACCAGCACCATCGGTACGAGCATCGCCCCGCGGTAGCTCCAGGCGTCCCCGAGCGCCCCCACCAACGGCGATCCCACCAGGAATCCCACGTAGTTGAAGATGTTCAGCCGCGCGATGGCCGTATCGCTCGCCCCGGGGAACATCCGCCCGGCAGCGGCGAACGTCTGCGGCACGATCACGCAGAGCCCGAGCCCCAGCATGGTGAACCCGAGCATCCCGGTCCACGCCCCACCTGCCACCGCCACCACGGCGAACCCGGCAGCCGCCAGCACGCTCCCGGACCGCACCACGGCCACGGCCCCGAACCGCCGCACCCCGAAGTCCCCGACAGCCCGCCCCAGCAGCGTCGTCACCATGTAGACGTTGTACGGAACGGTCGACAGCTGCTCCGAGCTCCCCAGCACGTCCTGCAGATACTTGGCGCTCCAGTTCGAGACCGTCGAGTCCCCGATGTACGCGAAGCTCATCACCAGACAGAGCGGCATCAGCAACTTGAAGGAGACCGAGGCCGCAGCCCCCTTGCCCTGCGTCTCCCCCGCCCCCGCCTCCGTCGAAGCGCCCTCGGCGTACCACCGGCTCCCGATGAACGCGGCGGGCAGCAGCACGACGACCGCAGGCAGGTACGAGACCAGCAGCGAGAGGTCCCAGTGCGCCCCGGCCCACGCCATGGACGCCCCGGCGATCCCGCCCAGGCTGTACGCGGCATGGAAGCCGAGCATGATGGAACGCCCGTACGCCCGCTGGAGGCTGACCCCCATCATGTTCATGGAGGCGTCGAGCGCCCCGACGGACAGCCCGAACACGCCGAGTGCCAGAGCCGCTTCCCACAGTGCGTTACCGGCCCCGGCACCGAGCAGCGCGAGCATCACGACGGGCTGGGCCCACCGCAGCACGACCCTGGGCCGCACCCGAGCGACCACCTTCTCGGTGACCACGCTGCCCACCCCGGCCAGGATGGGCACCGCGGCCAGGAAGACGGGCAACAGCCCGTCGGATATCCCGTACCGGTCCTGAATGGCGGGGATCCGCGTCACCAGCAGAGCGAAGGTGACTCCCTGTACGAAGAAACTGAGCGTGAGGGAGGCCCTGCCGTGCCGCAAACGAGCATCTGTCATGGCCGCGAGCGTAAGGCCAGTTCCTACCCATGGGTAGACGGATCAGGCGAGCAATTCCCGGAGTTGGCCCATGTCGGAGAAGTGCCCGGTCACCCCGGCGAGTCGGTCCGCCGGCATCATCGACGTAAACCCGTACACATCCATCCCCGCGGCCCTGGCCGCCTCCACTCCGAGCGGGCTGTCCTCGATGACGACGCACCGCTCGGGAGCGACGCCCATCCGCTCGGCGGCGCGCAGGAACAGATCGGGCGCCGGCTTTCCGTGCCCCACGTCCTCCGCGCTGAAGATCCATTCTTCCTCGAACCACTGGTCGAGCCCGGTCCTGCGGTGCCCGACCCGGATCCGCTCGTGACTGCCGGAGGACGCGACACAGTACGGAACCCCATCGGCGACAAGCTTCCCCAGCACGTCCTCGACCCCGGCCACCGGTTCCAGCTCCTGCTCGAACGCGGCGAAGATCCGCGAGTGCAGCGTCGCGTCGAAGTCCGGGGGCAGCTTCTCCCCGGTCCGTTCCTCGACGAGATCGTGCACCCGGTGCACGGCGGCCCCCATGTAGTCGCGAAGACTCTCCTGGTACGAGGTGGGGTGACCGAGCTCCGTGAGGTACTCGGCCAGGATGGTGTTGGAGATCGGCTCGCTGTCCACGAGCACACCGTCGTTGTCGAAGATGACCAGTTCGTAGCGCATGGTTCGAGCCTAGACGCTCGGAACGCAGAAAAGCCCCGTGCCACAAGGGCACGGGGCTTTCCCGTAAAAGGAGTTCGGCGGCGTCCTACTCTCCCACAGGGTCCCCCCTGCAGTAC
>NZ_JBEZLL010000030.1:0-130339 GCF_040652135.1 Streptomyces sp. NPDC048295 | reverse complement strand
TGCAACGTCGCACCGATGTCCGACGTACGCGTCGTCGTCATCGACTGCACCGACACCGGCGCGTCCCCGCCCACCGCAACCGACCCGACCTGGATCTTGCGGCTGACCCTCCGGTCGGCGAGCTTGGTCGGAACGGACGGAATTCCGAGAGAAATCGCAGTCATGCGCTGAGCATCCCCAAGGTGTGGATCAAGGTCCCGAGATCGGCGGGCTCCGGCCTTCGAGGTTACGGCACCGACAGCGGCCCCGAGCACACCACGTGCGGGACTGGCACACAAATGCGACGGCCCGGACACACACTGTGTGCCGGGCCGTCACTCGTGGTGCAACAAGGCGCTCGGTCGGTCAGGAGATCTTGACCGGGTTCACGATGTCGGCGACCAGCACCAGCAGCGTGAAGCAGATGAAGACACCGGCGACGACATAGGCGACCGGCATCAGCTTGGCCACGTCGAAGGGGCCCGGGTCGGGACGCCGGAAGACCCGTGCCACATTGCGGCGCAGGGCCTCCCAGAGCGCTCCGGCGATGTGCCCGCCGTCGAGCGGCAGCAGGGGCAGCATGTTGAAGAGGAACAGCGAGAGGTTGAAGCCCGCCAGCAGGAACAGCATCATCGCGATCTGGTTCGTCGCCGGGACGTCGAGCGTCATCACCTCACCGCCGATCCGGGCCGCGCCGACCACACCGACCGGGGAGTCCGCCGCCCGCTCGCCGTCGCCGAAGGCGGCGTTCCACAGTCCCGGGATCTTGGACGGGAGGGCGATGATCGAGTGAACGCCGTTCTCGACCATGTCTCCCATGCGGACGACCGAGTCACCGAAGGAGAGCGGGACGATCTCGGTCTGGGCGGCGAAGCCGAGGTAGCCGGCGTCCACGAACTTGCCGGGGATCACCTCGCCCTTGGAGTCCTTCTTCGCCACCGAGTTCTTCTGGAGCACGGCGTGGAGGGTCTTCTCCTGGCCGTCGCGGCGGACCGTGATGGTGGCGGGGCCGATGGTCTCGCGGATCTTCTCGGAGAGCGTGTCCCAGTCGTCGACCTTCTGGCCGTCGAAGGCGACGATCCGGTCGCCCTTCTTGAGCCCCGCCTCCGTCGCGGGCGAGACCGGGTCGGACTTCTTGCACTTGTCGCGGTTCTGGCTCTGGTCGATCACGCACTTCTGGACACCGGCGACCTCGGTGGTCTGGGTCTGGAAGCCGAAGGTCATCGCCACACCGAGGAAGATCGCGACGGCGAGGACCAGGTTCATGAACGGTCCGGCGAACATCACGATGACGCGCTTCCAGGGCTTGCGCGTGTAGAAGAGGCGCTTCTCGTCACCCGGTTCGAGCTCTTCGAAGGCGGCGGACCTGGCGTCCTCGATCATGCCGCGCCACGGGGAGGTGGACCGCGCCTCCAGGCGCCCGTCCTCTCCCGGCGGGAACATGCCGATCATGCGGATGTAGCCGCCGGCCGGGATGGCCTTGATCCCGTACTCGGTGTCGCCCTTCTTCCGCGACCAGACCGTCGGGCCGAAGCCGACCATGTACTGGGGGACGCGGATGCCGAAGAGCTTGGCCGTCGACAGGTGCCCGAGCTCGTGCCAGGCGATCGAGAACAGCAGACCGATGGCGAAGACGACGATGCCCAGAATCGTCAACAGGACCGTCGTAATACTCATGCGCGCGCCTCCGCTGTCGCTTTCGCCGAGAGTTCACGGGCCCGGGCGCGTGCCCAGGTCTCCGCTTCCAGGACGTCTGCGACCGTGAGCGAAGTTCCCGTGGCGGGGGTGCCGTGTTCGGTCACCACCGCGGTGACCGTATCCATGATTCCGTTGAACGGCAGCCGTCCGGCGAGGAATGCGTCGACGCATTCCTCGTTGGCCGCGTTGAAGACGGCCGGTGCGGTGGCGCCGATCGTGCCGACGTGCCTGGCCAGACCCACGGACGGGAAGGCCTCGTCGTCGAGGGGGAAGAACTCCCAGCTGGACGCCTTCGACCAGTCGAAGGCGGGGGCGGCGTCCGGGATGCGGGCGGGCCAGCCGAGGCCGATGGCGATCGGGCCCCTCATGTCCGGGGGCGTGGCCTGGGCGAGGGTGGAGCCGTCGGTGAACTCCACCATGGAGTGAACGTACGACTGGGGGTGGACCACGACCTCGATCCGGTCGAACGGGATGTCGTAGAGGAGATGCGCCTCGATGACCTCAAGGCCCTTGTTGACCAGGGTGGCGGAGTTGATCGTGATGACCGGTCCCATGGCCCAGGTCGGGTGCGCGAGGGCCTGCTCGCGGGTGACGTCCGCCAGTTCGCTCCTGGTCCGTCCCCGGAAGGGGCCGCCGGATGCGGTGACGACGAGCTTGCGTACGTCGGCGCGGGTGCCGGCGGCCAGCGCCTGGAAGAGCGCGGCGTGTTCGGAGTCGACCGGGATGATCTGGCCGGGCTTCGCCAGCGCCTTGACGAGCGGGCCGCCGACGATCAGCGACTCCTTGTTGGCCAGGGCGAGCGTGCGGCCCGCCTCCAGCGCGGCGAGCGTGGGGGCGAGCCCGATCGAGCCGGTGATTCCGTTGAGCACGGTGTGGCAGTCGCTCGCGGCCAGCTGTGCGGCGGCGTCCGGCCCTGCCAGGATCTCGGGGAGCGGTTCGCCCGTCCCGTACTGCTCGCGCAGCGCCTCGCGCAGGGCCGGCACGGCGTCCGGTGCGGCGACGGCGACGGTGCGCACCCGCAGCTGCCTCGCCTGCTCGGCGAGGAGGGCGACCCGTCCGCCGGCGGCGGAGAGCGCGGTGACGCGGAAGCGGTCGGGGTTGCGCAGCACCAGGTCGATGGCCTGGGTGCCGATGGATCCGGTGGAGCCGAGGATGACGAGATCCCGGCGGCCTTCCGCTGCGTCGAAGACGAGGTGCGGGTCGGCGAGGGGGGCAGGGCTGTCGCTCATGCCCCCCATTGTTGCCGCATCGCCTGTGGGTGTGGACAGTGCGTCCCGTACGCCGCAGCGGACGGGGCGCCCGGGCCGGTGGCGGCGCGGGTCCGGTGCCGTACCGCGCGCGGCCGGGCGGGGCGCGTCCGGTGAGTGGGCGCGCCCCGCCCGGCCGGTGGTTCAGCGCACGGTCCGGTGGACGTTCTCCCGGGCGGACGGCCCCGGGGTCGCGTCGGCGATCCACGGACCGTCGCCGCTCGGGTCGATGACGCCCTCCTCCAGCCAGGTGTACGCACCGGACAGGACGCCGTCGACCAGGCGCCGGTCCAGGTCGTCGGTGTTGGACCACAGGCGGGTGAAGAGCTCCTCGACCCGGACGCGGGACTGGTGGCAGAACACGTCGGCGAGCCGGTAGGCCTCGCCCCCGTGGTCGCCGGAGGAGCGCAGCAGCTCGGCGCGTACGCAGGCGGCGCTCATCGCGAAGAGTTCCGCGCCGATGTCGACGATCCGTCCGAGGAAGCCCTGCTTGGTCTCCATCCGGCCCTGCCAGCGCGACATGGCGTAGAAGGTGGAGCGTGCGAGCTTGCGCGAGGCGCGCTCGACGTAGCGCAGGTGGGCGGACAGGTCGGGGTGACCGGACGGGTTGAACTCCCCGTAGGTACGCGGGAGTTGCCCCGGACCCGCGACGAGCCTGGGCAGCCAGCGGGCGTAGAAGCCGGCCGCGTTCGCGCCCGCCCTCGCCTTGGCGGAGAGGGGCTTGTCGGGGTCGATGATGTCCCCGGCGACCTTCAGATGGGCGTCCACGGCCTCGCGGGCGATCAGCAGATGCATGATCTCGGTCGAGCCCTCGAAGATCCGGTTGATCCGCAGATCGCGCAGGAGCTGTTCGGCGGGGACGGCCCGCTCTCCGCGGGCGGCGAGGGAATCGGCGGTCTCGAAGCCGCGTCCGCCCCTGATCTGGACGAGTTCGTCGGCCATCAGACAGCCCATCTCGGAGCCGTACAGCTTGGCGAGGGCGGCCTCGATGCGGATGTCGTTGCGGTTCTCGTCCGCCATCTGCGAGGAGAGGTCGACCACGGCTTCGAGTGCGAAGGTGGTCGCGGCGATGAAGGAGATCTTGGCGCCCACGGCCTCGTGCCGGGCGACCGGCCTGCCCCACTGCTCACGTACCGCGGACCATTCGCGGGCGATCTTCAGGCACCACTTCCCGGCGCCGACGCACATCGCGGGCAGCGAGAGCCGTCCCGTGTTGAGCGTGGTGAGGGCGATCTTGAGCCCGGCGCCCTCGGGGCCGATGCGGTTCGCTGCCGGGACCCGGACTCGGTGGAAGCGGGTGACGCCGTTCTCCAGGCCGCGCAGGCCCATGAAGGCGTTGCGGTTCTCGACGGTGATGCCCGGGGAGTCCGCCTCGACGACGAAGGCGGTGATGCCGCCCTTGTGGCCTTCCGACTTCGGTACCCGGGCCATCACGACCAGCAGGTCGGCGACGACGCCGTTGGTCGTCCAGAGCTTCACCCCGTCGAGGACGTAGTCGGGTCCGTCCGGGACGGCCGAGGTGGCGAGCCGGGCCGGGTCGGAGCCGACGTCCGGTTCGGTGAGGAGGAAGGCCGAGATGTCGGTACGGGCCAGCCGGGGCAGGAAGGTCTCCTTCTGCTCCTGGCTGCCGAAGAGTTTCAGCGGCTGCGGCACACCGATGGACTGGTGGGCGGAGAGCAGCGCGCCGATGGCCGGGCTCACGGAGCCGACCAGGGCGAGGGCCTTGTTGTAGTAGACCTGGGTCAGTCCGAGGCCGCCGTACTTGGGGTCGATCTTCATCCCGAGCGCGCCGAGCTCCTTGAGACCGCGGATCACCTCGTCGGGGATTCGCGCCTCGCGCTCGATCAGGGCGCCGTCGATCCCGGTCTCGCAGAACCTGCGCAGACGGGCGAGGAAGGCCTCGCCGCGCCGCACGTCGTCCGCGGGCGGCAGCGGCTGCGGATGGATCAGGTCGAGCCGGAAGCGCCCGAGGAAGAGTTCCTTGGCGAAGCTCGGCTTGTGCCAGTCCTGTTCGCGTGCGGCCTCGGCCACTTGGCGCGCTTCGCGCTCGGTGACTCTGGGCGTGTTCTTCGGTGCGGATGGTGCGGACATGAGGAGCTCACCTCGCCGCGTGTGAGTGGGTGGACGCGGCCGGTCCGCGTGGGGAAGCGCCCATCGGTACCAACCGGCTCTACACGTCCGTATGTACCCGAATCCCGGCACGCCGGCCATCCCCGGGCGCCGATCGGGTCGGGGGCCACTCCACTGACCCGCCTGCGGTGGCGGATCCGGCGGGAACGCGGAGACGGCCTGAACCCCCGCACAGTGGGTTCAGGCCGTCCCGCTGTCGCCTGTTGTCGTGCTGTCCAGGCGGAACACAGGCGACGTCGGTGGATCGGTTCGATCCTGTTCGCGGACTACAGGGCGAGGCCGGTGAGGACCAGCACGCGCTCGTAGGTGTAGTCGTCCATGGCGTAGCGGACGCCCTCGCGGCCGACGCCGGACTGCTTGGCGCCGCCGTACGGCATCTGGTCCGCGCGGTAGGAGGGGACGTCGCCGATGATCACGCCGCCGACCTCGAGGGCGCGGTGGGCGCGGAAGGCCGTCTGCAGGTCGTGCGTGAACACACCGGCCTGCAGGCCGTACTTGGAGGAGTTGACGGCCGCGAACGCCTCGGCCTCGCCGTCCACCTTCTGCACGGACAGCACCGGGCCGAAGACCTCCTCGCAGGAGAGGGTGACGTCGCCCGGGAGCTCCGCGAGCACGGTCGGGCTGTACGTGGCGCCGTCCCGCTTGCCGCCGGTGAGCAGCTGGGCGCCGGCCTGCACGGCCTCGTCGACCCAGGACTCGACGCGCTTGGCGGCGTCCTCGTTGACCAGCGGGCCGACATCGGTGGTGGCGTCCGACGGGTCGCCGGTGACCTGCGCCTCGACGGCGGCGACGATCCTCGGGACGAGCCGGTCGTAGACCGATGCGTCCGCGATGACGCGCTGCACGGAGATGCAGGACTGGCCGCCCTGGTAGTTGGAGAAGGTCGCGATACGGGTCGCGGCCCAGTCCAGGTCCTCGTCGGAGGCGTAGTCGCCGAGGACGACCGCGGCACCGTTGCCGCCGAGCTCCAGGGTGCAGTGCTTGCGCGGCACCGACTCCATGATCGAGTAACCGACGGGGCCGGAACCGGTGAAGGAGATCACGGGCAGGCGCTCGTCCTGGACCAGGGCGGGCATCCGGTCGTTGGGGACCGTCAGCACGGACCAGGAACCGGCCGGCAGGTCGGTCTCGGCCAGCAGCTCGCCCAGGATCAGCGAGGAGATCGGGGTGGCCGGGGCGGGCTTCAGGATGATCGGGGCACCGACGGCGATGGCCGGGGCCACCTTGTGGGCGCTCAGGTTCAGCGGGAAGTTGAACGGGGCGATGCCGAGGACCGCGCCGCGCGGGAAGCGGCGGGTCAGGCCGAGACGGCCGGTGCCGCCGGCGTCGGTGTCCAGGCGCTGGGCGTCGCCTCCGTTGAAGCGGCGGGCCTCCTCCGCGGCGAACCGGAACACCGAGACGGCGCGGCCGACCTCGCCGCGGGCCCACTTGATGGGCTTGCCGTTCTCGGCGGAGATCAGCTGGGCGATCTCCTCGGTGCGCTCCACCAGACGCCGTACGACGTGGTCGAGTGCGGCGGCCCGGACGTGTGCCGGGGTCGCGGCGAACTCCTCGCGCACGGCGTGCGCGGCCGCGACGGCCTCCTCGATCTGGGCGTCGGTCGGCACGCTGACGGTGCCGACGAGACGGCCGTCCCAGGGGTTGGTGACGTCGAAGCTGTCCTCGCCGGTGGCCTGGCGGCCGGCGAGCCAGAAGGCGTGGGTGGAAGTCATGGAGGTTCCGGCCCTTCGGAGCGGTGGGGGTGTCTTGCCCCCACCGTAGGGCCGCGCGGCCGTCCTGGCGTTTGTCCGGCGTGGAGCAGTACGCACCGGGGACGCGCCGCTTTGTCGGATGCGGGCGGAACCCCCGGCTCCGGCGGATCGGCTAGGTCTCCGGCGCCGACGGGCTGCTCGTCGCCTTCAGTGCCAGCCACAGCTCCATCCGGACGTCCGGATCGTCCAGTGAGCGGCCCAGGATCTCCTCGACCCGGCGCATCCGGTAGCGCAGGGTGTGGCGGTGCACGCCCAGGTCGGCCGCGGCGGCGTCCCACTGGCCGTGGTGGGCGAGCCAGGCCCGCAGCGAGGCCACCAGGTCGCCGCGGCCCTTGGCGTCGTGCTCGTACAGAGCGCGGAGCATCCCGTCGGCGAAGGCCCGTACCGCGTCGTCCGCGAGCAGCGGGAGCACCGAGCCGGCTGCCAGCTCCTCGTGCTCGACCAGCGCCCTGCCCCGGCGGCGGGCCACCGAAAGGGCCTGTTCCGCCTGCTTGTACGCGGCGGAGACGGCGATCGGGCCCGCCGGTGCGGAGAGGCCCACGACCACCTGGCCCTCCTCCGCCTTCGCCCCTTCGGCGGGCGTCCGTGCCTCCTGGGCCTCCGCGTACGCCGCGCAGGCCGCGACCGCCGCTCCGCCGTCCGCGGCGAGGACGACGAGCCGGTCGCCCTCGGGGACGGTCAGCAGGGTCTCGCCGGTCCGCAGGGCCGCCGCCTCCATCGCCTCGCCGAGCGCCGCGGGGGTGGCCGGCTCGGACGCCTCCGCGATGAGCAGCCGGAACGGGGCGTCGAGCAGCCCTCCGTACAGGTCCCCGGCGACGGCCCTGGCGTGGTCCGGCTGGCCGGCGAGCAGCATCCGCAGCACCGCCGCGCCGAGGCGCTGTTCGGCACCCTGGAGGGAGCGGGAGCGTGCGGTGGTCAGGGTGAGCAGGGCGACGGCGGAGTGCACGGCGTACCGCCCGGCGGTGCCGAGTGCCGCGCCGGTCCCGACGGCGAGCGCTCCCCTGACCTGGCGGCCGGTGCCCAGGGACTGGAGCTCCACCCGGTCGTCGGTGTCGCCCACCACGATGCTGGCCGGGGCGGGGCGGTCCCGCAGCCGTTCCACGTCGGGGGTGAGCCGGGCGGCGCGGCGGGCGGCCCATTCGGGGGCCGCGGCGACGACCTGGCCGGCCGCGTCGTACAGCGCGGCCCAGCCGTCGAGGTGGGCGGCGAGGCGGGTGAGGAGTGCGCCGGGTCCGTCGCCCGCGAGTGCGGCCCTGGTCAGTTCCCGCTGGACCTCGAACCCGGCCGTCACGGCCCGGTACTGGTCCTCGGCGATCGCGGAGGAGACCGCCTTGGCGATGGCGATGAACGGGGTGCGGCGCGGCACTTCGAGGAGTGGCAGCCCCGCCTCCTCGGCCGCGTCGATCAGCGCCTCCGGCACCTCGTCGTAGTTGACGCCGACGGCGAAGCCCAGGCCGACGACTCCGGCCCCGGCCAGCCGCCGCACGTACCGCCGCATCGCCTCGGGGTTCTCGGCGTCGAGGTTGGTGGCGGTGACGAGCAGGAACTCGCCGCCCTCCATGTACGGCACGGGGTCGGCCAGCTCGCTGGCGTGCGCCCAGCGCACGGGCGCGTCGAGCCGGTCCGCCCCCGCGCGCACGGTGAGCTTGAGCGCCGAACGCTGGACGAGCGAGGCGAGAGTGAGGGGCATGGGGAGCGCGGGACCTCGGGGAGTCGGTTTTCGCCGTCCCGTATGAACGGCTGCTGCCAATTCTGCCAGGCTGGCAGGGTTCGACATGACCACGCCCAAGGACCCGGGCCGCGTCCCGTACCGATCAGCCGTTCAGATCCACCAGCAGCGGCGGCGCGTGCTCGCCCCGCACGGTCGTCAGGGACAGTACCGCGTGTCCGGCGGGCACCCGGTGGGCCAGTTCGGAGGCCGACCAGCGCTCCCGCTCGACCTGGCGCACGGTCACCGCGTCCGTGGTGACCGCCTTGCCGGTGACGAGCTTGCGCAGGGCGTGCACGGCGCGGGTGAGCGGCTGGTCGGCGAAGACCGTGTGCTTGGCGACCTCGGTGGTCTCCACCCATTCGGTGCCCCACGCCTGTGCGAAGAGCCGCCCGTCCCAGGTCGTGACGCCGGAGAAGGCCATGTGGCAGCCGACCGAGCCGAGCAGGGCCGTGTGCAGGCTCTCCGGCACGTCGTCCAGCCCGCGCAGGGTGAGCAGGACTCCGGCGTTGCAGTTCCGCAGCCGCTGCACGGCCCGTACGGACTCGGCGGTGACGGTGTGCGTGGCGTCGTCCAGGGCGAGGAAGGCGAACAGCGAGCGGTCCGTGCGGGCGGCCGCCCCGGCGGTGAACTGGGCGAGCACCAGCCGGGCGATCAGCCGGGCGGCCTCGGGGTGGGCCCGTTCCGGCAGGTCGATGCGGACCCGCAGCGGGTGTTCGAGGGTGCGCGGCGAGAAGGGCCGGGTCGCGCCGGTGGTGTCGAAGAAGCCCGCGAAGGCGGGCCGGTCCAGGGCGGCGAGCCGGTCGGCGAGCCGGACCGCCGGGTCACCGGGGGCGCCCGCCTGCCGTGCCCGGGTGTCGAGTTCACGGAGGTAGGAGCGGTGCGCCTCGCCGTCGAGCTGCGCGCGGAGCTCGGCGAGGGCACCGGGAGAGCCGTCGAGCAGCTCGCGCAGCACCGGGACGGACGGGAAGCGGTCGTGGACCGCCCGGTACGGGCCCAGCAGCTGGGCGAGGGCGGTGGTGGCCCGCCGCGCGTCGAGGTCGGGGAGGTCGCCCGCGATCGCCTCGGCCAGCAGGGCGGCGGCCTCGTCGGCGTCGTCGGTCCCGCTGTACAGGTCGAGGTCGTGGGCGCAGGAGGGGTCGCCCGGCCTGATCACCACGTCGTAGCCCTCGTCGGGCCCGAGCGGGGTGCCCGTCGCGCAGACGGCCACGACGGCGGCCTTTCCGGCGAGGGCCTGGAGGGCGAGCGACTCCACGACCGGCCGCACCAGGTGCCGGGTCCTGCCCGATCCGAAGGGCCCGACGGCCAGCAGCGAGGAGCCCAGGGAAGCCGGGTCGACGGCGGCCCCCGCTCCCCGCCGGGCCGCCGGGTTGCGCTCGGAGTCGGTGTACCGGCCGAGCCGCACCTGCGAGGTGAGCAGGTCGTGGGTGGCGGCACGGGACGGCAGGTCCCGGTCGCCCGAGGGGTGCGGACAGGCCCCCGCGCCCTGGCCGAGCACGGCGTCGGTGAACGGGCCGATCCGCGAGGGGTCGGCCTCCACGGAGAGCCAGGCACGCCGGATCCGTACGCAGTCGACGTCGTTCATCCGCCCGGCCCGCTCGTCCGCCACCAGCCGGTCGGCTGCCGTGTGCCGGCCCGCGGCGCGCAGCTGCGGCCAGTCGGCGGGGCTCTCGGCGGGTGCCTTCTCCGGCTCCGGCCCGGGCTTCGCCCGGCCGCGCAGCTCCCGTACGAGGGTGAGCCAGCCGCCGGCCCGCCCGACCGGCAGGAGGATCGCGGCCGCGCCCACCAGGTGGTACACGGTCTTGAAGGTCTCCACACGGTCCAGGGTCTCCTCGGCCGTGCCGCCGTAGAGCCAGGAGTACGGGGTCAGGCCCAGCGCCAGGTCGTCGAAGGGCAGCAGCTCGTCGGCGTTGACGAAACACCAGACCAGGACGGCCCCGGCCAGCGCGGTGCCCAGCGCCCGGCGCGGCTGGGGGTGGTCGGCGGCGTACCGCTGGAACACCTCGCGCCAGTTGCCCAGCCGTCCGAAGCCCCAGATCACCAGGGCGGCGACCAGGCTGTTGTAGACGGCGAGGGCGGTGAGGGCCGCCGCGGGGCGTTCGAGCCCCCACCAGTCGGACGGTGTGACCACTTCGAGGAGGATCCGGCTGTGCGGCACGTATCCGTTGCGCCACAGCGACCACACCAGCATGGCGGCGAGCAGCGCCACCACCGCGCCGCCGATCAGTGCCCGGTCGGGCACCCGGTCGGGGTCGGACTCGGGCCGGGGCTTGTGGCCGAACCGCCACAGGCCGGGCTCGGCCGCCGCGCGCGGCGTACGCAGCCAGACACCCAGCGCAGGGCCGGAGGCGGGGGCGTGTCCCGGCCTCGGAGGCAGTCCGGGTGGTGGCGGGCCCGCCGGGCGCGGCACCGGGCTACCGGAGCGGGTGTCGCGGGAGCCGTACGTGCCCTCGGTGTCCATCTGCTGTCCCTCGTCCCCTGACCAGCGCCGACCGGTAACTCCGGGCGCGGGCGCCCGAAGTCATCAATCTAGTGCCCCGTATCACCCTGTCGGACGCGGTCCGGCGGGATGTCTTCGCCCGTTCCCCGGGGCCGCGCACCCTCTCGCTATGTCCGTGACGGACAACGGCACGCGGGCACCACTCCCGAACGGAACATGCCGTACCCGGGGCCCCGCCCATAGCCTGCACGAAGAAGCGTCCGAAACACCCCCCAGGAGCCCCTCATGACCGCAATCCCGCAGGAGCGCCGCGTCGTCACTGCCATTCCCGGCCCGAAGTCGGTGGAGCTGCAGGCCCGCCGTCTGGAGACGGTGGCCGCAGGTGTGGGCTCCACCCTGCCGGTGTTCACCGCCCGCGCCGGTGGCGGGATCATCGAGGACGTGGACGGCAACCGTCTGATCGACCTCGGCTCCGGTATCGCCGTGACGTCGGTCGGCGCCTCCGCCGAGGCCGTCGTGCGCCGTGCCTCCGCGCAGCTCGCCGACTTCACCCACACCTGTTTCATGGTCACGCCGTACGAGGGGTACGTCGAGGTCTGTGAGCAGCTCGCCGAGCTGACGCCGGGCGACCACCCGAAGAAGTCCGCGCTGTTCAACTCGGGCGCCGAGGCCGTCGAGAACGCGGTGAAGATCGCCCGCATCCACACCAAGCGCACCGCGGTCGTCGTCTTCGACCACGGCTACCACGGCCGCACCAACCTCACGATGGCGCTGACCGCCAAGAACATGCCGTACAAGCAGGGCTTCGGCCCGTTCGCGCCCGAGGTCTACCGGGTGCCGGTGGCGTACGGCTACCGCTGGCCGACCGGTGCCGAGAACGCCGGTGCCGAGGCGTCCGCGCAGGCCATCGACCAGATCAACAAGCAGATCGGCGCGGAGAACGTCGCCGCGATCATCATCGAGCCGGTGCTCGGCGAGGGCGGCTTCATCGAGCCGGCCAAGGGCTTCCTCCCGGCGATCGCCCAGTTCGCGAAGGACAACGGCATCGTCTTCGTCGCCGACGAGATCCAGTCGGGCTTCTGCCGCACCGGCCAGTGGTTCGCCTGCGAGGACGAGGGCATCGTCCCGGACCTGATCACCACCGCCAAGGGCATCGCGGGCGGCCTGCCGCTCTCCGCCGTGACCGGCCGCGCCGAGATCATGGACTCCGCCCACTCCGGCGGCCTGGGCGGCACCTACGGCGGCAACCCGGTCGCCTGCGCGGGTGCGCTCGGCGCCATCGAGACGATGCGCGAGCTGGACCTGAACGGGAAGGCGAAGCGCATCGAGGAGGTCATGAAGGGCCGCCTCGTCGAGATGCAGTCGAAGCTCGACAACGGCGACATCATCGGTGACATCCGCGGCCGCGGCGCGATGATCGCGATCGAGCTGGTGAAGTCCGGCACGAAGGACCCGAACCCGGAGGCCGCCGCGAAGCTCGCCAAGGCCTGCCACGCGGAGGGCGTACTGGTCCTCACCTGCGGCACCTACGGCAACGTCCTGCGCTTCCTCCCGCCGCTGGTGATCGGCGAGGACCTGCTGAACGAGGCGCTCGACGTCATCGAGCAGGCTTTCGGCCGGATCTGATCTGTGCGAACCCCGGCGGCTCCGGAACGCGCTTTCGCAGGGGTTACGAGGGGCCCGCGTGAGGGCCTGTGAAGAAGGTGTGGGGGGCCGATGGCGGGATCACTTTCCCGCTGTCGGTCCCCCGCCGGCTGCCGTACGGTTTCTGCAGATGAGAGAAACACCCCGCCCGCAGGGGACTGCGGGCGATGCCGGGCCGGAGCTTCCCCAGCGCCGTCCTGGCAGTGCCTTCGCGCACACCGCTGGAGCCTCCGGCTCCGGAACTCCTCACCGATCGGATGGCCGCTCGCCCCAGACCCCCCGGGGCGTGCGGCAAACCGGTCCGACCGGCCGCCCCGGAACCACCCCCCCTGTTCCCGGGCGGCCGGCCCTTTTCCTTTCCCTGGCCCTGGCTCTCCCGGCGCTGTTCGCGCTCACCACCTGGCAGGTCGTGGCCGGCGGCCCGTTGCGCGCACTCGACGAGCGGACCGGCCGGGCGGTCGTGGGAGACGGTCCCGCCCGGCTGACCGAGCTCCTCGCCGATCTGGGCAACATGCAGGTCGCGGTCCCGGTGCTGGGCTGCGCGATCGTCCTCGCCCTGGTGCGCGGTGCGCGCCGTGAGGCGCTGTACGCGGCGCTCACCATGGGCGCGGTGCCCGCACTCGTCGTTCCGCTGAAGGCCTGGATCGCCCGTCCGGGACCGCTGACGGACGCCACCGGCTACTTCCCGTCCGGCCATGCCGCGACGGCCGCGGTGGCATACGGAGCGGCTGCGCTGCTGGTCGCGCCGCACCTGCGGCGGCCGTGGTCGTGGATGACGCCCGTCGCCGCTGTCCTGCTGACCACGGCGACGGGCATCGGTCTGGTGCTGCGCGGCTACCACTGGCCGCTGGATGTGCTGGGCAGCTGGTTCCTGTGCGGGATGCTGCTCCTGCCGCTGGGACTCAGCCGCCGAAGTAGGCGTCGAAGTTCTTCGAGAACTCCCCGTTGTTGAACCGGTCCCAGTTGATCGACCACGTCATCAGCCCGCGCAGCGCGGGCCACGTCCCATGGGTGGCGTAGGAGCCGCAGTCGGTCTTCTTCGTCAGGCAGTTCAGTGCCTTGGTGACCTCGGCGGGCGAGGTGTGGCCGTTGCCCGCCTGGGTGGAGGCCGGCATGCCGATGGCGACCTGTTCGGGGCGGAGCGGGGGGAAGACCCTGGTCTGGTCGCCCGCCACCGGGAAGCCGGTGAGCAGCATGTCGGTCATGGCGATGTGGAAGTCCGCGCCGCCCATCGAGTGGTACTGGTTGTCCAGGCCCATGATGGAGCCCGAGTTGTAGTCCTGGACGTGCAGCAGGGTCAGGTCGTCGCGCAGCGCGTGGATGACCGGGAGGTAGGCGCCCGCCCGGGGATCCTGGCCGCCCCAGGGGCCGGAGCCGTAGTACTGGTAGCCGAGCTGGACGAAGAAGGTCTCGGGGGCCATCGTCAGCACGAACTTGTCGCCGTACTTGGCCTTGAGGGTCTTCACCGCGGAGATCAGGTTGACCACGACCGGGGTGGTGGGGTTCCGGAAGTCGGTGTCCCCGGTGTTCAGCGAGAGCGAGTGGCCCTCGAAGTCGATGTCGAGGCCGTCCAGTCCGTACTCGTCGATGATCTTGCTGACCGAGGAGACGAAGGTGTCGCGGGCGGCGGCGGTGGTGAGCTGCACCTGGCCGTTCTGGCCGCCGATGGAGATGAGCACCTTCTTGCCGGCGGCCTGCTTGGCCTTGATGGCGGCCTTGAACTCGGCGGCCGACTCGACGTTCGGGCACTCGGTGACCGGGCAGAGCGAGAAGCGGATGTCGCCGGAGGTGACCGAGGTCGGCTCGCCGAAGGCCAGGTCGATGACGTCCCAGGAGTCGGGCACGTCCGCCATCCGCGTGTAGCCGGAGCCGTTGGCGAAGCTGGAGTGCAGATAGCCGACGAGCGCGTGGGCGGGCAGGCCGCCGCCCCCGCCTCCGCCGCCCGCCGTGGTGGTGGCCGTGACCGCGGCGGATCTGGACGATTCCCCGGCGGAGTTGGTCGCGGCGACCTGGAAGCTGTACGCGGTCGACGCGGTGAGGCCGGTGACGGTGGCGGAGGTGCCGGTGGCCGAGAGGACCTTCGTGCCGCCCCGGTAGACGTTGTAGCCGGTGGCTCCGGCGGATCCGGTCCAGGAGAGGTCGACCGAGGAGGCGGTGGCCGTGCCGGCCTTGAGCCCGGTGGGGGCGGCCGGGAGTTCGGCCGGGGCACCGCCCGGTCCGATCAGGCTGAGGTCGTCGGCGTAGTAGGCGGGGGTGCCGAACCAGCCGTGGGTGTAGACGGTCACCCGGGTGGTGGACGGGCCCGTTCTGAACGTGGTGGTGAGCTGCTTCCAGTCGGTGGACGACTGGGTCCAGGTGGACACGTCGGTGGTGCCGGTGCCCTCCGCGCCGAGGTAGACGTAGGAGCCCTGCACCCAGGCGCTCAGCGTGTAGGCGGAGTCCGGCTGGACCGTCACCACCTGGGAGCACTTGGCGTTGTCGGCGCCGGCCGGGGTGGCCTTCAGCGCCGAGGTGCCGCTGTGGGCCGGCGTACCGACGGCGGCTCCGCTGCCGCCGGTACAGCTCCAGCCGTCCAGGCCGGACTCGAATCCGCCGTTGCGGGCCAGGTCGGTGTCGGCAGCGGCGGCGGACGGAGCGAGGGCGGTCAGACCGCCGGCGGCGAGCAGGGCCGCCGAGAAGGCGGCCACGACTCCGGTAAATCGGGCGGGGGGTCCCGTGCGTTCCACAACGGCCTCCGTGCATGGGGGAATTGAGTGCGGCCGCCACAACATGGTCCAGACCAATCAGGTTGTCAAGACCTCTGACAGTCCCGGGCCGCCCGCCGGGTCCGCGGCATGCACCGTTCCCCACCCGCCGGGTCCGCGCGTACACCGTTCCCCCCGCCCGGCCGCCGTCAGTCCCTGCCGCTCCCGGCCGGCCCGGCCGCCGCCTCGTGCATCGCGAGCTCCAGAAGTGTCGCGTCGGTGAGGGTGCCCGAGCCGTCGGGCGGGATCAGCCAGCGCACCCCGCCGTTGGACGCCCGGCCCGGATGGGGCACGACGATCCAGGTTCCCCGGCCCGCACCGCGTACGCCGGTGCCGATCCAGCCGGCGACGGTGCCCGGCGCCACGAAGAAGCCCATGCGGGCGTCACCGAAGTCGGAGAGAACGGGACCGGGCCTGTCGATGAGGCGGGTCAGTACGCCGAGGGTGGGACGGCCCAGCTCCCCCGGCAGAATCAGCACGTCCCAGCGCCGGCCGGCGGGCAGGAGCGCGACCCCGCGGGGATTGCGCTCCCATTCCCACCGGCAGGCGTCCGGATCCGGCGCCACCGATACGAGCCACTCGATCGCTGCTTTGACCCCCGCGCCAGCCATGACCGGCCTCCATTTCCCTGTGCACCGGCCATGGGTTGCCGGTGTGTTCACACGGGAGAGAGCGAGGGCGCCGATCGATTACGCGGGTTCGGGCAACGAATCGGGAAACGAAGAGGCCGGTCACCCTCGTGGGTGACCGGCCCCTTCGGACTCAGCTGTCGAAACCCAGCCCCAGCCTGTCCATCGTCCTCAGCCAGAGATTGCGGTGCCCGCCATTACTGTCCGCCCTGGCCAGGGACCTCTTGGTGAGCTCGATCCCGGCCCAGGCGAAGGGCTCCGGCGGGAACGGCATCGGCTTGCTGCGGACCATTTCCAGCGCGGTCCGTTCATTCTGGTCGCCCGCCAGCAGATCGAGCATCACATCGGCCCCGAAACGGGTGGCGCCGACGCCGAGCCCGGTGAATCCGGCGGCATAGGCGACCCGGCCCTGATGGGCCGTGCCGAAGAATGCGGAAAAGCGCGAACAGGTGTCGATCGCCCCGCCCCAGGCATGGCTGAAACGGACCCCCGTCAATTGCGGGAAACAGTCGAAGAACTGGCCCGCGAGTTTGAGGAAGGTCTCCGGACGCTGATCGAGATCGGCGCTCAGCCGGCCGCCGAACGGATAGATCGCGTCATAGCCGCCCCACAGGATCCGGTTGTCGGCCGACAGACGGAAGTAGTGGAACTGATTGGCGCTGTCGCCCAGCCCCTGGCGGTTCTTCCAGCCGATGGAGGCCAGCTGGTCGGCGGTGAGCGGCTCGGTCATCAGCGCGTAGTCGTAGACCGGCACGGTGTACGGGCGCACCCGCTTGACCAGCGACGGGAAGATGTTCGTACCGAGTGCGACCCGGCGTGCGAAGACCCTTCCGTACGGGGTACGGACCGCCATTCCCGTGGTGGACCTGGCGAGTTCGAGGCCCCGGGTGTGTTCGTGGATCCGCACTCCGAGATCGAGGCAGGCCCGCTTCAGGCCCCAGGCCAGCTTGGCGGGGTGCAGCATGGCGACGCCCCTGCGGTCCCAGAGACCGCCCAGGAATGTCGGTGAGTCGACCTCGGCACGCAGCGCGTCCCGGTCCAGGAATTCCGACCCGGTGAAACCGAGCTTCTCGGCCTCCTGGTGCCATTCATGGAGCTCTTCGAGCTGGTGGGGCTCGGTGGCGACATCGATTTCACCGGTGCGCTCGAATTCGCAGTCGATCGCATAGCGGGCGACGGCGGCCTCGATGGCGTCGAGGTTGTGCTCGCCGAGCTCCTCCAGCTTGTGGATCTCCTCCGGCCAGCGCTCCAGGCCGTTGGGCAGGCCGTGGGTGAGGGAGGCGGCGCAGAATCCGCCGTTGCGGCCCGAGGCGGCCCAGCCCACCTCGTGCCCCTCGATCAGTACGACGTCACGTTGCGGGTCGCGTTCCTTGGCGATCAGCGCGGTCCACAGTCCGCTGTAGCCGCCGCCGACGACGAGCAGATCGCAGTGCTCGTCACCGGTGAGCGCGGGCAGCGCCTCGGGCCTGCCCGGGTCGTCCAGCCAGAACGAGACGGGCTTCGCGTCGGCGAGTGATTGTGCAGCAGTACGCATGGCAGCTGGGGCCATGGTTTCCAACTCCTTCAGGGCTTTCTATCGTGCGCTGTTCTTGCGCCGGTTCGCGATGAGCTGGCCGACGACCACCACCATGACGGCAATGATGAACATGGCCGTACCGATGACGTTGATCTGCACGGGCGTGCCGCGCTGTGCCGATCCCCAGACGAACATGGGGAAGGTCACGGTGGAGCCCGCGTTGAAATTGGTGATGATGAAATCGTCGAAGGAGAGCGCGAAGGCCAGCAGCGCTCCCGCCGCGATTCCGGGGGCGGCGATCGGCAGCGTCACCCGCAGGAAGGTCTGCACGGGTCCGGCGTACAGATCGCGGGCCGCCTCCTCCAGCCTCGGGTCCATCGACATCACGCGCGCCTTCACGGCCGTCACGACGAAGCTCAGGCAGAACATGATGTGGGCGATCAGGATCGTCCAGAAGCCCAGCTGTGCGCCCATGTTGAGGAAGAGCGTGAGCAGCGAGGCGGCCATGACGACCTCGGGCATCGCCATCGGCAGGAAGATCAGCGAGTTGATCGCGCCGCGTGCCCGGAAGCGGTAGCGGACCAGCGCGAAGGAGATCATCGTGCCGAGCACGGTCGCGCCGACGGTGGCCCAGACGGCGATCTGCAGGGACAGCGAGAGCGAGCCGCACATGTCGGCGACGCCGCAGGGGTCCTTCCAGGCGTCCAGGGAGAAGCGCTGCCAGGCGTAGTTGAAGCGCCCGTTCGGCTTGTTGAACGAGAACACCATGACGACGACGTTCGGCAGGATCATGTACGCGAGGGTCAGCAGACCCGCGATGACGATCAGATTCCGGCGAATCCAGCGCAGTACGGGCATCAGACCAGGTCCTCCGTCCCGGAGCGGCGGATGTAGACGGTGACCATGATCAGGACGACCGCCATGAGGATGAAGGAGAGCGCGGCCGCCGTCGGATAGTCCAGGACCCGCAGGAACTGGGTCTGGATGACGCTGCCGACCATCTTGGTGTCGGTGGAGCCCAGCAGTTCCGCGTTGACGTAGTCACCGCTGGCCGGGATGAAGGTGAGCAGCGTCCCGGAGACGACACCCGGCATGGAGAGCGGGAAGGTCACCTTGCGGAAGGTGGTGGCGGGCGTGGCGTACAGATCGCCGGCCGCCTCGTGCAGCCTGCCGTCGATCCGCTCCAGCGAGGTGTAGAGCGGCAGGATCATGAACGGCAGGAAGTTGTACGTGAGACCGCAGACCACCGCCATCGGCGTGGCCAGCACCCGGTTGGACTCGGTCCAGCCGAGCCAGCTGGTGACGTCCAGGACGTGCAGGGTGTTCAGTACGTCGACGACCGCGCCGCCGTCCGCGAGGATCGTCTTCCAGGCGAGCGTGCGGATCAGGAAGCTGGTGAAGAACGGCGCGATGACCAGCACCAGTACGACGTTGCGCCAGCGCCCGGCCTTGAACGCGATGAGGTAGGCGAGCGGGTAGCCGAGGAGCAGGCACAGCAGGGTGGCGGTGCCCGCGTACAGCAGCGACCGGACGAACTGCGGGTAGTAGTCGGTCAGTGCGTCCCAGTACGTCTGGAAGTGCCAGGTGACCTCGAATCCCTGCTCCAGGGATCCGGTCTGCACGGAGGTCGACGCCTGGTAGACCAGCGGCAGCGCGAAGAAGACCACCAGCCACAGAATGCCGGGGAGCAGCAGCCAGTACGGGACGAGACGCTTGCGGGTGGAGGGCTTGCGTACCCTGAGCTCCGCCGTGACGGGCGCCGGTGGCGCCTCCTTGGTGACGGTCACGCCGCGTCCTCCACCGTCTCCACACCGGCGTCGATGTCCTGGGCGGCGTCCAGCCCGAAGGTGTGCGCCGGGTTCCAGTGCAGCACGACCTCGGCACCGGGGGTGAGCCGCGCGTCGCGCTCGATGTTCTGCTCGTAGACCTGGAGCGCCTTGCCGGCCGGGCTCTCCACCACGTACTGCGTGGACACCCCGATGAAGCTGGAGTCGACGATCCGGCCGGTGACCCGGTTGCGGCCGTCGGCGATCGCGTCCGCGTCGTCGGCGTGCGCGAGCGAGATCTTCTCCGGGCGGACGCCCAGTAGCAGCTTGCCGCCCTTGCTGGTCGGGGCCGTACACCGGTCGGTGGGCAGCCGCAGCTTCCCGCCGCCCGCGGCCACGACTATGTCCGCGTCCGCGGAGACGACCTCGCCCTCGATGAGGTTGGAGGTGCCGAGGAAGTTGGCGACGAAGGTCGTCCTGGGGTTCTCGTACAGGTCGGCGGGGGCACCCAGCTGCTCGACGCGGCCCCCGTTCATCACCGCGACGGTGTCGGCCATGGTCATGGCCTCCTCCTGGTCGTGGGTGACGTGGATGAAGGTGATGCCGACCTCGGTCTGGATGCGCTTGAGCTCCAGCTGCATCTGGCGGCGCAGCTTGAGGTCGAGGGCGCCGAGCGGTTCGTCGAGCAGCAGCACCTGCGGGTGGTTGATCAGGGCGCGGGCGACGGCGACGCGCTGCTGCTGGCCGCCGGAGAGCTGGTGCGGCTTGCGCTTGGCGAAGTCGCCGAGCTGGACGAGGTCCAGCATCTCGTCGACCTGCTTCTTCACCGACTTGATGCCGCGCCGGCGCAGACCGAAGGCGACGTTCTCCGAGATGTCGAGGTGCGGGAAGAGCGCGTAGCTCTGGAAGACCGTGTTGACGGGCCGCTTGTACGGAGGGAGCCCGGTGATGTCCTGGCCGCCGAGCGAGACCGTGCCGGTGGTCGCCTCCTCCAGACCGGCGATCATCCGCAGGGTGGTGGTCTTGCCGCAGCCGGACGCGCCGAGCAGCGCGAAGAAGGAGCCCTGCGGGACGGTCAGATCGAGCGGCTTGACGGCTGCGAAGGAGCCGTACGTCTTGCTGATCCCGGTGAGGCGGACGTCGCCGCCGGTCTGCTGCTGTGTCATGGATCGCGGTCCCAGTGTGTCAGAGGGAGATCAGGGGAGATCGTGGGAGCGGGTGGGGCGGGGAGGGCGCGGCGGTCAGGCGCCGATGAGCTTGGCGAACTTCTCTTCGTACGCCGTCTCTTCCTTGCTGGTCAGGGAGCGGAAGGCGTGCGACCGGGACGCCATCTCCCGGTCCGGGAGGATCAGGACGTTGTCGGCCATCGCCCGGTCGATCTTCGCCAGCTCGTCGCGGACCCCGTCGACCGGGCAGACGAAGTTGATGTACGCGGCGAGCTTCGCGGCGACCGACGGCTCGTAGTAGTAGTCGATCAGTTTCTCGGCGTTGGTCTTGTGCCGGGCCTTCACCGGGACCAGCAGGTTGTCGCTGGATATGACGTAGCCCGCGGCCGGAATGGCGTACTTGATGTCCGGGTTGCCGGCCTGGAGCTGGATGACGTCGCCGGCCCAGCCGACGCAGGC
Organism: Streptomyces sp. NPDC048295; assembly: GCF_040652135.1. Taxonomy (NCBI): domain Bacteria; kingdom Bacillati; phylum Actinomycetota; class Actinomycetes; order Kitasatosporales; family Streptomycetaceae; genus Streptomyces; species Streptomyces sp. NPDC048295. Next base: position 109,462 of record NZ_JBEZLL010000030.1, on the reverse strand, counting down.
GGCGATGTCGCCCTTGTCGAGGTCCGCTGTGTAGTCGTTGCCGGTGAAGCGGCGGATCTGGTTCTTGTCGACGCCCTTCTGGAGCCGGCCGATCGCGGCGTCGTAGTCGGCGTCGGTGAAGTTGCCGGGGTCCTTGCCCATGTCGAGCAGGGTCATGCCGACGGTGTCGCGCATCTCCGAGAGGAAACTGACCCGGCCCTTGAGCTTCGGGTCGTCGAGCAGCTGGCTGACGGAGTCGACCTTGCGGCCGCCGGTCGCCTTGGAGTTGTAGGCGATGATGGTGGGGATGCCCGCCCAGGGGTACGAGTACGCACGGCCGGGGTCCCAGTCCGGGGAGCGGAACTGGGCCGAGAGGTTGGCGTAGGCGTGCGGCAGGTGCGAGGCGTCGAGCTTCTGCGCCCAGCCGAGGCGGACGATGCGGGCGGCCAGCCAGTCGGTGACGCAGATGATGTCGCGGCCGGTGTCCTGGCCGGCTGCGAGCTGCGGCTTGATCTTGCCGAAGAACTCGACGTTGTCGTTGATGTCCTCGGTGTACTTGACCTTGATCCCGGTGCGCTCGGCGAACGCCTCCAGGGTGGGCCGGTGCTTGCCGTCGTCGGTGACGTCCATGTACTCGGTCCAGTTGGAGAAGTTGACCTGCTTCTCCTCGGCCGAGTGGTCGTCGGAGGCCGCGGCGGCGTCCCCCTCCCGCTTGGCAGGCGGGATGCCGCACGCGCTCAGCGTGCCCAGCCCGCCGATCGCCAGCGCCCCCATGCCGGAGGCGCGGATCAGCGATCGGCGGGTCAGAGCGCCCCGGCCGTTGGTGAGGCTGCGTCGCATCGCGGCCGTCTGGGCCGCGGAGAGACGCTCCGGCTCGTACTGCTCCATGCGCGTTGCCCTTCCGGGTGTGTGTGGCCGGGGTCGGCCGGGTTATCGGTCCCCGAAGATCGTGCGGTGCCAGTCCTTGCGGGCGACCGCGGTGTTGTCGTACATGACGTGCTTGACCTGCGTGTACTCCTCGAAGGAGTACGAGGACATGTCCTTGCCGAAGCCACTGGCCTTGTATCCGCCGTGCGGCATCTCGCTGATGATCGGGATGTGGTCGTTGACCCAGACACAGCCCGCCTTGATCTCACGGGTGGCGCGGTTCGCGCGGTACAGGTCGCGGCTCCAGGCGGAGGCGGCGAGTCCGTACGGGGTGTCGTTGGCGAGGCGGATGCCCTCGTCGTCGGTGTCGAAGGGCAGCACGACCAGGACCGGGCCGAAGATCTCCGACTGGACGATCTCGCTGTCCTGGGCGGCTCCGGCGACCAGCGTCGGCCGGTAGTAGGCACCGGCCGCCAGTTCGCCGCCGGGGACCTCGCCGCCGGTGACGACGGTGGCGTAGGCGCGGGCCCGCTCGACGAATCCGGCGACCCGGTCCCGCTGGGCGTGGCTGATCAGCGGGCCGAGGTCGGTCGACGGGTCGAAGGGGTCGCCGAGCCGGACGGTCTCCATGAGCGCGGCGACCCCCTGGACGAAGGCGTCGTACAGCGGGCGCTGGACATAGGCGCGGGTGGCCGCGGTGCAGTCCTGGCCGGTGTTGATGAGCGCTCCGGCGACCGCACCGTTGACCGCCGCTTCGAGGTCGGCGTCGTCGAAGACGACGAAGGGGGCCTTGCCGCCGAGTTCGAGGTGGAGGCGCTTGACGGTGGAGGTGGCGATCTCCGCGACCCGCTTGCCGACGGCGGTGGAGCCGGTGAAGGACGTCATGACCACGTCCGGGTGTCCGACCAGGTGCTCCCCGGCGTCCTTGCCCGCGCCGGTGACGATATTGATCACACCGTCGGGGATGCCCGCCTCGGTGGCCGCCTGGGCGAACATCAGCGAGGTCAGCGGGGTGATCTCGGCGGGCTTGAGAACGATGGTGTTGCCCGCGGCGACGGCCGGGAGGACCTTCCAGGCGGCCATCTGGAGCGGATAGTTCCAGGGTGCGATGGAGCCGACGACCCCGATCGCCTCACGGCGTACGTACGAGGTGTGGTCGCCGTCGTACTCGGCGGCCGACTTGCCCTCCAGGTGGCGGGCGGCGCCGGCGAAGAAGGAGGTGTTGTCCACGGTGCCGGGCACGTCGAACTCGGTGGAGAGCTTGATCGGCTTGCCGCACTGGAGGGACTCCACGTACGCGAAGTCCTCCGCCTGCTCCGCGAGTACGGCGGCGAAGCGGTGCATCGCCTCGGACCGCTCGGCGGGCGTCGTGCCCGACCAGCCGGGGAACGCCTCGCGTGCGGCCGCCACGGCGGCGTCCACGTCGGCGGTGCCCGCCAGCTCGTAGCTGTAGACGGTCTCGCCCGTCGCCGGGTTCACCACGTCGTGGTGACGTCCCGATGTTCCGGACCGCAGCTTTCCGCCGATGTACTGTGCGCCGTCCGCGAAGCGGTCCCGCACCTGGATGCCGTTGCCCATGACGTTCTCCTCCGCCGAGTGCCCCGGAGCGCGGGGTCGGCGTAGCCTCTGCTCGATTTGAGTGCCGATCCTGGCAGAGGGGATCAACCCCAACAAGTGATTCCGTTGTTGCCTTTTGGTTACGCGACGGAATCTGTCGACCATGTGTCGCGTCGGTGCGGAATTCCCCGTACGGAGTGTCAGTGGCGAATGCCAGAATCGCATGTCATGGAACACATGGACGATCTCCTTGCGCGGACCGCGCGCGGCGAGAAGGTGAAGTACCTGCACTTCTGGGGGCACCGTCCCCGGCCCGACGGCCGCATGAGCGCGAGCTGTCTCAGCCAGTGGTGGCCGTCGCCCTTCACGGTCGACGGTGTGCGGTACGCCTCGGCCGAGCACTGGATGATGGCCGCCAAGGCCCGGTTGTTCGGCGATGCGGAGTCGGAGGCCTCGGCGCTGGCGGCGAAGAGCCCGGCGGCGGCGAAGAAGGTGGGCCGGCTGGTCCGCGGTTTCGACGACGCGACATGGGAGCGCGAGCGGTTCGCGCTGGTGGTGGCCGGCAGTGTGCACAAGTTCGGCGGCGATCCGGAGCTGCGGGAGTTCCTGCTGAACACCGGGGACCGGGTGCTGGTCGAGGCGAGCCCGATGGACCGGATCTGGGGCATCGGCCTGGCGGCGGACGACCCGCGGGCGGGGGCTCCGGCCGGCTGGCGGGGGCTGAACCTGCTGGGGTTCGCGCTGATGGACGCGCGGGCGGAGCTGCGCGGGTCATGAGGCACCCCGGACGTCCGACGGCCCGGCGGGGCCGGGACACGGCCCCGCCGGGCCATCGGCGGATATCGCGCGGCGCCGGTACCGCGGGGGTCCGGCACCGGCGCCCGGACGCTGCTACCGGCTGACGTCGACGACCAGGGACGTGGCGTACGGGTCGTCGCTGCTGCCGCTGTCCTCGAATTCCTCGATGTGGGTGGTGAACATCCAGATGAAGAAGCTGATGATCGCCACACCGAGGACGATGCCGATGGATCCCGTGATGATCCCGGCGAGCGCCTGACCGTTGTTGTTCGCCTCACCGCGCTGCACCCGCTTGCGGCCGAGGATGCCGAAGATCAGGGCCAGTACGCCCAGGATCAGGCTGGGTATCCCGTAGACGCAGAACATGCAGACGGCCAGGATGCCGAGCACCATGGCCGCGGTTCCCATGCCGTTGGCGGGCGGCGGACCGCCCCAGGGCGCCTGGTTGTACCCGGGGTACCCCGGGTAGCCGCCGTACTGCGGAGGGGGTGCGGCCGGGTATCCGTACTGTCCGGCCGGCGGGACCTGCTGGCCCGGTCCGTTCGGTCCGACCGGTGGCGGCGGCACCTCGCCGGGAGCGGGGCCGAATCCGGCTCCGGGCACCGGCCCGGTCTGTGCCGGCGAACCGAACGCCGGCGGCGGTGCGTCGGCCGGTGCGGGGCCGTCCCCGGGACCCGGCATCGAGGTGACCGTGGGCTGCTGGTGCACAGCGGGCGGGCGAGGGTCACCGGCCGGCTTCTCCAGCGGCACCTTGCTCTCCGGCGGAGCCCACGGATCGCGCGGCGCGGCCCCGCCCTCGGGCTGCTCTGTGTTGTCTGACATGGGCCTCCCCCATCGTGGTCCCGTCATGCTACGGCCCCGCCGCCCACCGGTGGCCCCGGCCTACGATGATCCCCGTCCCCTGCCCGGCCGACCGTGCCCGGCACCCGAACCGTCCCACGCCCCGGAGAGTCCGATGACCGATCTGCACCCCTTCATCGCGGGGCTGCCCAAGGCCGAACTGCATGTCCACCATGTCGGCTCCGCCTCGCCCCGCATCGTCGCCGAGCTGGCCGCGCACCACCCCGACTCCAAGGTCCCCACCGACCCCGAGGCGCTCGCCGACTACTTCACCTTCACGGACTTCGCGCACTTCATCGACGTGTATCTCTCCGTCGTGGACCTGATCCGCACCCCGGAGGACGTCCGCCTGCTGACCTTCGAGGTCGCCCGCGACATGGCGCGGCAGAACATCCGCTACGCGGAGCTGACGGTGACCCCGTTCTCCTCGACCCGGCGCGGCATCCCCGAGCAGGCGTTCATGGAGGCCATAGAGGACGCCCGCAAGGCCGCCGAGGCCGAGCTGGGCGTCGTGCTGCGCTGGTGCTTCGACATTCCGGGCGAGGCCGGGCTCGAAGCCGCCGAGGAGACCACCCGGCTCGCCGTGGACCTGCGGCCCGAGGGGCTCGTCTCGTTCGGTCTCGGCGGTCCGGAGATCGGTGTGGAGCGCCCGCAGTTCAAGCCGTACTTCGACCGCGCGATCGCCGCGGGCCTGCACTCCGTGCCGCACGCCGGGGAGACCACCGGACCGCAGACCGTCTGGGACGCGCTGACCCATCTGCGTGCCGAGCGCATCGGCCACGGCACCAGCTCCGTCCAGGACCCGAAGCTGCTGGCCCATCTCGCCGAGCACCGCATCGCGCTGGAGGTCTGCCCGACCTCGAACATCGCGACCCGCGCGGTGGCGGACATCGAGCAGCACCCCGTCAAGGAGATGGTGGACGCGGGCGTCCTGGTCACCATCAACAGCGACGACCCGCCGATGTTCGGCACGGACCTCAACAACGAGTACGGGGTGGCCGCCAGGCTGCTCGGTCTGGACGAGCGGGGTCTCGCCTCGCTGGCGAAGAACGCGGTCGAGGCCTCTTACCTCGACGCGGCCGGCAAGCGGAGGCTGGCCGCCGAGATCGACACGTACACGGCCGACTGGCTGGAGCGCGCCGGCCGGTGACCCCGGTGGTCACAATGACCCCATGGTCACCTCAGTCACCGCCGTGGCCCACCGCGGCGATCCCTACCGTGTCCGCGAGAACACACTCCCCTCGATCCGCTCCGCTCTCGGACGGGGGGCGGACGCGGTCGAGATCGATGTACGGGTCACCCTCGACGGCGTACCGGTCCTGCTGCACGACTCCACGCTGAAGCGGCTGTGGGGCCACGACGTGCGGCTCGACCGGCTCACCCGCCAGGAGCTCACTGAGCTGACCCGGGGCGGTGTGCCCACGCTGCACGAGGCGCTGCTCGCCGCCGGGGAGCACCGGATCATGATCGATCTGCCCGGCTCCACGGACGGCTCCGTGCCGAGGATCACCGACGTGGTGCGCGAGTGCGGGGCCGGCGAGCGGGTGTACTACTGCGCCGGTCCCGACGCCATGCTCCGGGTGCGGGCAGCCGACCCGGACGCCGAGATCGCCATGACCTGGACGACCCTCGCGCCGCCGCGCGTCACGCTGCTCGACGCGGTGCGGCCGCGCTGGCTGAACTACCGGTTCGGGCTGGTGGACCGGGACCTGACGGACCGTCTGCACCGGGACGGGCTGCTGGTCTCCGTGTGGACGGCCGACACCAGGCGGACCATGCGCCGCCTGGTGCGGCACGGCGTCGACTCGATCACCACCAACCGGATCGACGTCCTGCGGGACGTCCTCGCCAACTCCCCGGCCCACGGCTCCTCCTGACCGGTCCGGCATCATGGGCCTGCCCCCATCGTCCGTGATGCCGGGCCCGGAGCAGGAGGAGCAGCGCCGTGACCGATCCCCGCACCACACCCGTTCCCGACGACCGCGTCCGTTCCGACGCCGCCCACAACGCACGGGTCTGGAACCACTGGCTCGGCGGCACGGACAACTACCCGGTGGACCGTGCGGTCGGCGACCGGGTCACCGCCATGTACCCGAGCATCGGCGAAGTGGCGCGCGCCGACCGGGCGTTCCTGGGGCGGGCGGTCCGGTATCTGGCCGGTGAGGCGGGAATCAGGCAGTTCCTGGACATCGGCACCGGTCTGCCGACCGCCGGGAACACGCACGAGGTCGCCCGGCGCACCTCCCCCGACTGCCGTGTCGTGTACGTCGACAACGACCCGGCCGTGCTGGCGCACGCCCGCGCGCTGCTGGCGGGCTCACCGCAGGGCGCGACCGTGTACGTCGACGCGGACGCCCGCGACCCGGAGCGGATCCTGCGGGCCGCGCAGCCGACACTGGACCTGGAGCGGCCGGTCGCCGTCCTGCTCCTGGGCATCCTCAACTTCGTCCTCGACACGGACGAGGCACGGCGCATCGTGCGCACGCTGATGGGCGCGCTGCCCTCCGGCAGCCATCTGGTGCTCACCCACCCCACGCTGGAGCTGGGCGGCGAGGGCAACGAGGCGGCGATGCGGTTCTGGAACGAGAACGCCACCCCGCCGATCACCGCCCGCGGCCGCGCCGAGTTCGCCGGGTTCCTGGCGGGGCTCGACCTCGTGGAGCCGGGCATCGTCTCGTGCGCGCGGTGGCGGGCCGAGCCCGGTGCGGCGCGCGTGGCGCAGTTCGGCGCGGTGGCGCGGAAGCCCTGACGGGGCCGGTCCGATGCGCATACGGGACATCGCGGCGGGAGTGCGCGGACGCACCCTGGGGGCCTTCGGCGCCCCGTCGGCCGGGTGATTCAGGCCGCCGGCCCGGTCGGCACGGTGGCCGTCGGCGCGGGCTCCGCGCGCGGAGTCCGCTCCAGGGCCTCCAGCTGCTTGATCATGCGGCGCACCACGAGCAGCGGGACGACCCCGAAGATCCCGAACGACATGTCGATGACGGACCACCAGAAGGGGATGCCACGGATGGGCCCGCAGATCAGCGCGAGCGGGATGATCCCGGCACAGGCGATCATGCCGAATTCGATGACCCAGATGTTGCGGACCGGGTCGCGGTAGGGGCCGTAGAAGGCGACCGCGATGACCAGATGCGCGAAGGCCAGCCAGTCGGTGCCGTACAGCACGAAGGGGTACTTCGCGTCGGCCTCGTCGAGGCCGGTGCGGACCTTGGTGATCCACTCCATCAGTGCCGGGAAGTGCTCCGGCACGGGAGAGGCCGAGGACCTCAACAGATCCTCGGCCCAGTGGAGTTCGTGGACGAGCGGAAAGGCGGTCAGCCCGCTCAGGACCAGACACACGACAAAGACGGCCAACCACACGCGTATGCGCCTCAGCAGGGCTCTTCGCTCGCTCATGTCCGCAGCGTACGCCCGTGTCCACCGGCCCCCTGCGCCACCCCTGACAGGGCTCAGAGCCCGACGATCGAGTTCCATTTCTTCGCGAACTCGGTGCGTTCCTCGGACGTGATGTCGCGGGCGATCGCGAGGCGCTTGCGCATCGCGTCGTCGGGGAAGATCAGCGGATCCTCGGCGAGGGCGGCGGTCTCCTCGTCCTTGGCGGAGGCCAGCACCTCACGGGCGGCCGGCACGGGACAGACGTAGTTGACCCAGGTCGCCAGCTCGGCGGCGACCTCCGGCTCGTAGTAGTAGTCGATGAGCCTCTCCGCGTTGCGCTTGTGGCGCGCGAGGTTGGGGATCATGAGCGATTCCGACCAGAGTTCGGCCCCCTCCTCGGGGACGACGAACTCGATCTCCGGGTTGTCGGCCTGGAGCTGGATGACGTCACCGGAGTAGGCCTGGCAGGCGAGCACATCGCCGGTCGACAGGTCCTTGATGTAGTCGTTGCCGGTGAAGCGGCGGATGTGCCGCTTCCTCACCAGCTTCTCGATCTGGTCGCACACCTGGTAGAAGTCGTCCCGCTGCCAGCGGGTGATGTCGATGCCGTTGCCCTGCATCAGCAGGGCGAAGGACTCGTCGAGCCCGGACAGCAGCGTCACCTTGCCGCGCAGGTCGTCCGCCCACAGATCGCTCAGGTGCTTGATCTCGCGGCCGAGCTTCTTGCGGTTGTACGCGATGCCGGTGATCCCGGACTGCCAGGGGACGCTGTGCATCCGGCCCTTGTCGAAGGCGGGTGAGCGCAGCTGCGGGTCCAGGTACTTGGCGACGTTCGGCTGCTTCGCCCGGTCCATCTCCTGCACCCAGCCCAGCCGTACGAACCGGGCGGACATCCAGTCGCTGATGACGATCAGGTCGCGGCCGGTCTCCTGGTGGTTCATCAGCGCCGGGCTGATCTTCCCGAAGAACTCGTCGTTGTCGTTGATCTCCTCGGTGTACGTGACGGAGATCCCGGTCCGCCTTTCGAAGGCGTCGAGGGTGGGCCGCTTCGACGAATCCTCGTCGGTGTCGATGTAGAGGGGCCAGTTCGCGAAGTGCAGCGTGTGGTCGCTCGCCGAGGCGTCGCGGCCGGCACGGTCGCCGGGCTCCACATAGGCGGCGGGCACTCCGCAGCCGGCCAGCGTGACACCGGCGGCCGTGGCTCCGAGGGCGCGCAGCAGGGACCGGCGGGACATGGGGTTCTTCGGGATGGCTCGCACCTGCGCAGGATGCCGGTCGGCCGGCGGGGCGGGCAATGGACCAACCGTCCAGCGGCACACGCTCCGTCCGCACACCCTGTCGATGCCGGGGGACGGATCGGCGCCGGCGAACGGGGACGGCCCCGGGCGTACGCCCGGGGCCGTGACCTGTCTGCTGACGGGATATCAGTCGTCGAGCGAGGTCATGACGTGCTTGATGCGGGTGTAGTCCTCGAAGCCGTACGCGGAGAGGTCCTTGCCGTAGCCGGACTTCTTGAAACCGCCGTGCGGCATCTCGGCGACGAGCGGGATGTGGGTGTTGATCCACACGCAGCCGAAGTCGAGGTTCTTGGACATCCGCATGGCGCGGGCGTGGTCCTTGGTCCACACCGAGGAGGCCAGGGCGTACTCGACGCCGTTGGCGTACTCCACGGCCTGGGCCTCGTCCGTGAACTTCTGGACGGTGATGACCGGGCCGAAGACCTCGTTCTGGACGATCTCGTCGTCCTGCTTGAGGCCGGAGACGACGGTCGGGGCGTAGAAGTAGCCCTTGTCGCCGACCCGGTGGCCGCCCGCCTCGACCTTGGCGTGCGCGGGGAGCCGCTCGATGAAGCCGCTGACCTGCTTGAGCTGGTTGGCGTTGTTGAGCGGGCCGTACAGCACGTCCTCGTCGTCCGGCTGCCCCGTCTTGGTGTCGGCGGCGGCCTTGGCGAGCGCGGTGACGAACTCGTCGTGGATGGACTCGTGGACCAGGACGCGGGTGGCGGCCGTGCAGTCCTGGCCGGCGTTGAAGTAGCCCGCGACGGAGATGCCCTCGACGGCCTTGGCGATGTCGGTGTCCTCGAACACGACGACCGGGGCCTTGCCGCCGAGCTCCAGGTGGACCCGCTTGACGTCCTTGGAGGCGGACTCGGCGACCTGCATGCCGGCCCGTACCGAGCCGGTGATGGAGGCCATCGCCGGGGTCGCGTGCTCGACCATCGCACGGCCGGTGTCGCGGTCGCCGCAGATGACGTTGAAGACGCCCTTGGGGAGGATCTGGCCGATGATCTCGGCGATCAGCACGGTCGACGCCGGGGTGGTGTCGGACGGCTTGATGACGACGGTGTTGCCCGCGGCGAGCGCCGGGGCGAACTTCCAGACGGCCATCATCATCGGGTAGTTCCACGGCGCGACCTGCGCGCAGACACCGACCGGCTCACGCCGGATGATGGAGGTCAGGCCCTCCATGTACTCGCCGGCCGAGCGGCCTTCGAGCAGCCGCGCCGCACCCGCGAAGAAGCGGATCTGGTCCACCATCGGGGGGACCTCTTCGGTGCGGGTGAGTTCCAGCGGCTTGCCGGTGTTCTCCGACTCGGCGGCGATGAGGTCCTCGGCGCGCTCCTCGAAGGCGTCCGCGATCTTCAGCAGGGCCTTCTGGCGCTCGGCGGGCGTGGCGTCGCGCCAGGCGGGGAAAGCGGCCGCGGCGGCGTCCATCGCGGCATCGACATCGGCCTGCCCGGAGAGCGGCGAGGTCGCGTAGACCTCTTCCGTCACCGGGTTGATCACATCGATGGTCCGCCCGTCAGCGGCGTCCCGGAATTCTCCGTTGATGTAGTTGCGCAGACGGCGCACCTCGGTGGTCACAACCACCCCTCCTGTCGACACGTCCAATGGGTGAGATGCCCAGGGTAGTCGCTCGGGTGTCGCTTTCGACATGCCCAACCGCCGTCAACTTCGGATTCAGTTAGATTCGGACCTTCAAACAACGAATTTCATCGATCTGGGGTTGCCAGACAGACGAGTCCCGGTGCACAGTGGATGCGTGGCCAGTCGCAGCGCAGACTCCAGGACCGGGAACGGATCGTCACCAGCGGTCGATGCCGTCTCCCTCGCAATCATCGAGCAGCTCCAGGAGGACGGACGCCGTCCGTACGCCGCGATAGGCAAGGCCGTCGGCCTCTCCGAGGCGGCCGTGCGACAGCGCGTCCAGAAGCTGCTCGATCAGGGCGTGATGCAGATCGTCGCCGTCACCGATCCCCTCACCGTGGGATTCCGGCGGCAGGCGATGGTCGGCATCAATGTCGAGGGAGACCTCGATCCCGTCGCGGAAGCGCTGTCGGCCATGGCCGAGTGCGAGTACGTGGTGATGACCGCGGGCTCCTTCGACCTGATGGTGGAGATCGTCTGCGAGGACGACGACCACCTGCTGGAAACGATCAACAAACGCATCCGGGCCCTCCCCGGTGTGCGCTCCACCGAGAGCTTCGTGTACCTGAAGCTCAAGAAGCAGACCTATATGTGGGGAACCCGATAGCCGTGAGCAAGGACCTCAGCCGAACCGCGTACGACCACCTGTGGATGCACTTCACCCGCATGTCGGACTACGAGAAGGCGCCCGTTCCCACCATCGTGCGTGGCGAGGGCACCTACATCTTCGACGACCAGGGCAAGCGTTACCTGGACGGCCTCTCCGGCCTGTTCGTGGTCAACGCCGGTCACGGCCGTCACGAGCTCGCCGAGGCGGCCTACAAGCAGGGCCAGGAGCTGGGCTTCTTCCCGGTGTGGTCCTACGCCCACCCGAAGGCCGTCGAGCTGGCCGAGCGCCTTGCCGACTACGCGCCGGGCGACCTCAACAAGGTCTTCTTCACCACCGGTGGCGGCGAGGCCGTGGAGACCGCCTGGAAGCTGGCCAAGCAGTACTTCAAGCTCCAGGGCAAGCCGACCAAGTACAAGGTCATCTCGCGTGCGGTCGCCTACCACGGCACCCCGCAGGGCGCCCTGTCCATCACCGGCCTGCCGGCCCTGAAGGCCCCCTTCGAGCCGCTGGTCCCCGGCGCGCACAAGGTGCCGAACACCAACATCTACCGCGCCCCGATCCACGGCGACGACCCCGAGGCCTTCGGCCGCTGGGCCGCCGACCAGATCGAGCAGGAGATCCTCTTCGAGGGCCCGGAGACCGTCGCCGCGGTCTTCCTGGAGCCGGTGCAGAACGCCGGTGGCTGCTTCCCGCCGCCGCCCGGATACTTCCAGCGCGTCCGCGAGATCTGCGACAAGTACGACGTGCTGCTCGTCTCCGACGAGGTCATCTGCGCCTTCGGCCGCCTCGGCACGATGTTCGCCTGCGACAAGTTCGGCTACGTGCCGGACATGATCACCTGCGCCAAGGGCATGACCTCGGGCTACTCCCCGATCGGTGCCTGCATCGTCTCGGACCGCATCGCCGCGCCGTTCTACGAGGGTGACAACACCTTCCTGCACGGCTACACCTTCGGTGGCCACCCGGTCTCCGCGGCGGTCGGCCTCGCCAACCTCGACATCTTCGAGCGCGAGGGCCTCAACCAGCACGTCCTGGACAACGAGAACGCCTTCTTCACGACGCTGCAGAAGCTGCTCGACCTGCCGATCGTCGGCGACGTCCGCGGCAACGGCTTCTTCTACGGCATCGAGCTGGTGAAGGACAAGGCCACCAAGGAGACCTTCACCGACGAGGAGACCGAGCGCGTACTGTACGGCTTCCTCTCCAAGGCGCTGTACGACAACGGCCTGTACTGCCGGGCCGACGACCGCGGCGACCCGGTCGTCCAGCTCGCGCCGCCGCTGGTCTCCGACCAGTCGACGTTCGACGAGATCGAGGGCATCCTGCGCACCGTCCTCACGGAGGCATGGACCAAGCTCTGACCGGCACCACGACCGGCCGGCCGACCACGGATCGGCCGCCGGTCGGGCGGCCATCCGGCTTGACCATCGCTTGACCACTGCTTGACCGGCTTCCAGCCGTCATCCTCATACGGTCCACACGGCCCGGATGCGCCCATTCGAGTGGGAAGGGGCGCATCCGGGCCGTGTGCTGTGCGCTCACCGCGGTTCGAATCCTTACGGTGCCGAGTGACCGATCGGCCTTCTCTTCGTTCCCCCGTACGGGGGACGGGAATTACGATCTGAACCGAGGTGTACGCCATGGTGGCCCCGCCGGACAACGACGTGATCTGGGCGCGTTCCCTGCACCATTCCCACAACGGCTCACCCGCGCTCGGCGGCGTCTCCCTGGGCGTCCGTGACGGCGAGATCCTCGCCGTGACCGGCCCCCGGGGCTGCGGCAAGACGACCCTGCTGCACTGCCTGTCCGGTCAGCTGGTGCCCGAGCAGGGCGAGGTGTGGTTCAACAGCGTCCCCGTCCACACCATGGGGCCCCGGCTGCGCGAACGACTGCGCCGCGACAGGTTCGGCTGGATCGCCCCCGAGCCCCAGCTGGTGCCCGAGCTGAACACCTGGGAGAACACGGCCCTTCCGCTGCTCCTGCGCGGCGCCCCGCGCAGGGAGGCGAAGAAGGCCGCCCTGGAGTGGCTGGAGCGGCTCGACATCGGCGGCTGTGCCAAGCAGCGGCCGCACACCCTGCTCCAGGGGCAGCGCCAGCGGATCGCCGTGGCCCGTGCCCTGGCCGCCGCCCCCACGGTGATCTTCGCCGACGAGCCGACCGCGACCCTGCACCGCAGCGACCGTACGCACGTGCTGCGCACCCTCACCAGCGCGGCCCGTTCGCACGGCATCACGATCGTGCTCGCCACCCATGACCCGGAGATCGCCGCCCTCGCCGACCGCACGGTCCCGCTGCTGGACGGCCGCCGCGTCGCCACCGTCGCCCTGCCCGCCGTATCCGATACGGAGGGCCGTGCGGCGTGCTCGCTCTCCGTCTAGCCCGGGGTTCCCATCCGCTGGTCCTGCTGCGGCGGCTGCTGGTCGCCGCCGCCTCCGCCGGAGTCGGCTTCCTCCTGCTGTGCACCCTGAGCTACGCGTCGGGGCACCCCGCCCACTCCACCGCGGCAGTGCTGCGTCTGCTGTGGTGCTTCGTGCCGCTCGCCGCCACCGTGCAGTTCGCGGTCGCGGTGGCTCGTACGGACCCGAGCACCCGGCCGCGTTCGGGACTGTCCGCCGTGGGCCTCGGGCCGGTCCGGCTCGCCCTGCTCGCCGCGGTCTCCACCGCCGTCTCCTGCACCCTCGGGTCGATGGTGGCGCTGCTGTTCTTCCTGCATCTGCGCGGTGACCTGACCGGGCTGCCTTTCGACGGCGCCGCGGCCGGGCCGCTCGATGCCGGGGCCCCGCTGCCGCTCGCCGCCGTGCTCGTGCTGCTGGCCCTGGTCCCGGTGGCCGCGGCCGGTGCGAGCGCGCTCGCGCTGCGCGCCGGACCGGTCTCGACGGCGGCCCCGGACGACACCTCCTCGGACGTTCTGACGGAGCCGGAGGCACCCGATCCGGCGGCGCCCCCGACGGGGCTGCCGTGGGGCGTGGCGCTGGCCGCGGCCGGCCTCGCCGTCGAGGCGTACATGAGCCGGGGCGACGGTCACAGCCTGCTCCCGCTGCCCGGCAGGCTCGACGCCACCCCGGCCGGGGTACTGGTGGGCTGGACGCTGACGGCGGTCGGGCTGGCCGTGGCCGGTCCGGGCCTGGCCCATCTGTGCGGACGGCTGCTGCAGTCGGCCCGCCCCGGCGCCGTACGTCTGCTGGCGGGCCGGGTGCTGATGGACGAGGCGCGCCGGATCGGCCGGCCGCTCGGCGTGGTCTGCGCGGTGCTCTCCGCGGCCGTGGCCGGCTACGCGCTGTACGGGACGGACGCACATCCCCTCGGCCCGCTCACGGAGCTGGGCGCGGTGCTCGTTCTCGGCTGCACGACGGCGACGCTGCTGACCTCGGCCCTGGAGGCGAGGCAGGCGCGCGAGCAGACCTCGCAGGCGCTGCTGCGGCTCGGTGCCCCGGCGTCGGCCCTGCGCGCCGCGACGGCCCTGCGCACCGTCGCGCTGCTGCTCGTCTTCGCCCCGCTGACCTGGCTGATCGCGGAGCTGGCCGCACTGCCGCTGACGGCCTGAGGACGCGTGCCGCCGGACCGGGGCCGGTCCGGCGGCTGCACAGCATGACGACGTGGACAATGCGGACAACGCCAGTCCCCCGCCCGGCCCCGAGATCGAGTCGCTCGCCGAATTCGACGCGGCGGTCGCCCCGGGGACTCTCGCCGGCCACCGGGTCCAGTCCGTCGACCTCACCGACCGCGGCGCCGACCTGTCGGCCGCCGACACGGCCGGCGCCGTCCTCCTCGGCTGCCGGATGGCGCCCGGGACGGTCGCGAAAGTACGGGCCGACGGCGCCTTCGTCTTCCCGCCGGTGCCCGGCCCCCCTTCGATCCGTACCGCGGCCTGCTCCACTCCCCCGACGCGCTCTGCGCCGGGCTGCCGGACGGCGGCTACGCGGCGACACCCGACGCCCGCGCCCACCGCTGGTTCCGGCAGACGCGGGCGGGCGGCGACACCCTCGCCTCGATGCTGCGGGCCCTCCACGACGACGCGGTCTCCGACGCGCTGGACGAGTTCCCGACCGGCGCCCGGGTGGTCGGGGTGCTGGGCGGCCACGCCACGGCCCGAGGCAGCGCCCCGTACGCGGCGGCGGCCCGGCCGGGACGGGCCCTGGCCCGGGACGGTCCCACGGTGGCGACCGGCGGCGGGCCCGGCGCGATGGAGGCCGCGAACCTCGGGGCGTACGCGGCGCCGCGCCCCGACCCCGTGCCGGCCGCGGTGCCCTCGTTCACCCCGTCGGTCACCGACCGGGCGCCGGCCGCCTTCGCGACGTACGCAGGCGCCGGCCGGGCGGCAATTCCGTCTCCGTCCCCACCTGGTTCTACGGGCACGAGCCGCCGAACCCGTTCGCGGACCGCATCGCCAAGTACTTCGCCGACGCACCGCGCGAGGACGGGCTGCTGGCCCTCTTCACAGTGGGCGTGATCTTCCTGCCCGGCGCGGCCGGCACCGTACAGGAGATCTTCGACAACGCGACGCCGAACCACTACGGCCCCCTCGGCGGACCGACCCCGATGGTGCTGGTCGGCCTCGATCACTGGACTCGCACGCCGCCGGCCGGGCGATGGAGTCCCGGATCGCGCTCGTTGGACACGGCGGACGAGGCCCCGGGACACTCGCCCGGCTGTCGGCGGCGTAGGACCACCCGGTCAGAAGGACGCGAGCCGGGCCACCAACGCGTCGAAGAATGCCTCCCAGCCGTCCTCGGCCGCCGCGTACTGCTCGGGCGTGAGGTTGCCGCCGCGCTGCTGGAAGACCAGCTCGGTGGTTCTGCCGCCGCGTTCGGTGAAGGTGGCGGTGATGATCTCGCCGTCACCGTCCGCGGGCGCGGAGGCGTCCTTCATCGTGAACACCAGCCGCTCGGGTGCCACCACCTCCCGATAGACCCCGTGGAACGGCATCTCGGTGCCCGGTACCACCATGACCAGGCTCCAGTCGCCGCCGGGCCTGACGTCCATCGACACCCGGTCGAGCGGCACCTCGGCGTCGCCGCCGAACCAGGCCGCGAAGTGCTCGGGCGTCGTCCAGGCCTCGAAGACGCGTTCCCGCGGGGCGTCGAGGATGCGGGTGATGTCGATGCCCTCGCGTGCTGACTCGGTCATTGTCCCTGTCCTTCCCGGAGTCGTTCCGGATCTGCCGCACGCCCCCCGGGGACTGCCCGCGAGGACGTGCCGAAGGACCCCGGGGGCTACCGGAACCGCGCTCCGGGGCATCAGGCAATCGTCCGGCCGGCGGCCGGATCCCGCGACCGGGGCCGCCCGCTTCTGATCCGGTGCGGTGAACGCGCCCGGTCAGAAGCGGGCGGGCAGCACGACGGTCTCCGCCGCGTCGAAGCCCGCCCCGACCGCCGCGCCCTCCTCGGGCGCGTCCCGCAGCGCGCACTCCGCCTCCAGGACCGGACCGCGCTCCGGCAACAGCCGTACGGCGACGTGGTTGCCCCGGAACGTACGTGTCCCGACCACGCAGCGCAGCCCCTCGTCCGGGGCGCCGATCCGGACCCCGGCCGGACGCACCAGCAGGTCGCACGCCCCCTGCGGCGAGCCCTCGGCCACCGGTACCCTGCCCCACACCGTGTCGGCGACGGCACCGCTCACCGTCGCCTCGACCACGTTGTCGAAGCCGAGGAACCGGGCGACGAACGCGGAGGCGGGCCGCTGCCACACCTCCAGCGGGGTGCCCGCCTGGGCGATCCGTCCGTCGCGCATCACCACCACCCGGTCGGCCAGCGCGAACGCCTCACCCTGATCGTGCGTGACGGCGAGCACCGTCGTACCCAACTGCCCGAAGAGCGTGCGCAGTTCGACGACGAGCCGTTCACGCAGGCCGCGGTCGAGCTGGCCGAGCGGCTCGTCCAGCATCAGCAGCTTGGGGCGCGGGGCGAGGGCCCGCGCGAGGGCGACACGCTGCTGCTCGCCGCCGGACAGTGCGGCGACGGCACGCCGTTCGGCGCCGGGCAGGCCCACCAGATCCAGGAGTTCGCCGACCCTGCGCTCCTGGTCGCGGCGCGACACCCCGTGCATCCGCAGCCCGAACGCGACGTTGGCACCGACGTCCCGGTGCGGGAAGAGCTGGTGGTCCTGAAACATCAGGCCCAGACCGCGCCGGTGCACCGGCACCCCGGCCTGGTCGGCGCCGTCCAGCAACACCCGGCCGCTGTCCGGCGGGTGCAGTCCGGCGACCACCCGCAGCAGAGTGGACTTGCCGCTCCCGCTCGGCCCCAGCACACACACGATCTCGTGCTCGGCGACCTCCAGGTCCACCGCGTCGAGCGCCGCCCGCTCGCCGAAGCGGACCATGGCCGATTCCAGTGTCAGCATCTCTAGAACTCCCCGGACCGGTCCGTGCGGATACGTTCGAGCAGCAGCAGCGAGACGGCGCAGACCACCATCAGGATGGTGCTGAGGGCCATCGCCTGGCCGTAGTTGAGCTCCCCGGCCCGCCCCAGCAACCGGGCCACGGCGACCGGCAGCGTCGGGCGGTCGGGCCGCGCGATGAACACCGTCGCGCCGAACTCGCCGAGCGAGACGGCGAACGCGAAACCGGCCGCGACCAGCAACGCCCGCCGCACCAGCGGCAGATCGACCTCACGCCAGGCCCGCAGCGGCGACGCCCCGAGGACCGCCGCGGCCTCCCTCAGCCGCCCGTCCACAGCACGCAGCACGGGCAGCATGGTCCGTACGACGAAGGGCACACCGACCAGCGCCTGGGCGAGCGGCACCAGGATCCAGGAGGTCCGCAGATCCAGCGGGGGCTTGTCCAGCGTGATCAGGAAGCCGAAGCCGACGGTGACCGCGGACACCCCGAGCGGCAGCATCAGCAGCGCGTCGAAGCCGCGCACGAGGCGCCCGGCGCGCCGGGTCAGCGCCGCGGCGGCCAGCCCGCCGATGACGAGCGCGATGACCGTCGCGACCAGCGCGTACTGCAAGGAGTTCCAGATCGCTTCGAGCGGCGCGACCAGGAACGTACCACCGCCCGCGTCCACGGACGCCAGGGCACGGTAGAAGTCGAAACCATGCCCGCCGCCGGTGTCGAAGGAGCGCTCGACGAGTACCCCGAGCGGCAGCAGGATCAGCAGCAGTACGGTCAGCAGCACCCCGCAGAGCAGCGCCCACTGCCCGGCGCCGCGAGGACTGCGCGCGGTCTGCGCCGGGTCGACCAGCTTCAGCGCGGCCTCCCGGCGCCGTACGGTCCACGCGTGCACGGCGAGGATCGCGCCGACCGCGGCGAACTGCACCAGTGTCAGCACGGCGGCCGTCGGCAGGGCGAGCAGCTGCGCGGTCTGCCGGTAGATCTCCACCTCCAGCGTGGAGAAACCGGGACCACCGAGGATCTGCACGACACCGAAGGAGGTGAAGGTGAAGAGGAAGACCATCAGCGCGGCCGCGGCCACGGCGGGCGCGAGGGCCGGCAGGGTGACCCGACGCCAGGCGGCGAACCGTCCCGCGCCCAGCACCCTGGCGGCCTCCTCCTGCCGGGGGTCGAGCTGGGCCCACAGCCCGCCGACCGTCCGGACCACCACCGCGTAGTTGAAGAAGACATGGGCGAGCAGAATCGCCCAGACGGTGGTGTCGAGCCGTACGCCCCAGAGTTCGTCGAGGAATCCGCCACGCCCCAGCAGCGCCAGGAAGGCCGTACCGACGACCACGGTCGGCAGGACGAACGGCACCGTGACGACCGCCCGCAGCAGTTGTTTGCCGGGGAAGTCGAAACGGGCGAAGACATAGGCGCCCGGCAGCGCGATCAACAGGGTCAGCGCGGTCGAGGCGAGCGCCTGCCAGCCGGTGAACCAGAGGACCTCGCGGATGTCCGGCCGGGTCAGCACCTCGCCGATCCGGCCGAACTGCCAGACGCCGTCCACCTTCAGGCCGCGGCCGACGATCGCGGCGACCGGGTAGGCGAAGAACAGCGCGAAGAACGCGAGGGGCACGGCCATCAGGCCGAGCCGCACCGCGTTCCCGCGCCGGGCCTTCGCACGAGCGCCCCGCGCCCGCGAAGGCCGGACCGGCCGGCCGCGGGGAGCCTCCCCGCCCGCGGCCGGTCCGCGTACGGGGGTCTTCGTTACTTCACTACGAGCGAGGACCACGACTGGACCCACTGCTCACGGTTCTTGGCGATGAGGTCCGGGGCCACGGTCGTCGGCCTGTCCACCGTCGCGCCGAACTTCGTGAAGAGCTCCGGCAGCTTCGCGTCCTTGGTGACCGGGTTCACGAACATGTTGAGCGGCATGTCCTCCTGGAACTTCTTGCCGATCAGGAAGTCCAGCAGGGCCTTGCCGCCCGCCTCGTTCTTCGCACCGTTCAGCAGGCCGGCGAACTCGATCTGCCGGAAGCAGGTCCCGGTGGCGACACCGGTCGGCGCCTCGGCCGGCTGCGGCTTCGCGTACAGCACCTCCACGGGCGGGCTGGAGGCGTACGAGACGACGAGCGGCCGGTCGGCCTTGGCCTTCTTGCCGCCCGCGGAGCCGGAGAACTCCTCGTTGTACGCCTGTTCCCAGCCGTCGACGACCTTGACGCCGTTGCTCTTCAGCTTCTTCCAGTAGTCCTGGTAGCCCTTCTCGCCGTAGGTGGCGACGGTGCCGAGGAGGAAACCGAGGCCGGGCGAGGACGTTCCGGCGTTCTCGGTGACGAGGAGGTTCTTGTACGCGGGCTTCGCCAGGTCGGCGAAGGACTGCGGCGGCGCGAGCTTCTTGTCGGCGAAGTACTTCTTGTCGTAGTTGACGCAGATGTCGCCGGTGTCGATCGGGGTGACCCGGTGCTTGTCCGCGTCGAGCAGGGTGTCCGCCGCGACCCGGTCGATGCCCTTCGCCTCGTACGGCGTGAAGAGCCCGCTGTCGAGGGCGCGGGAGAGCAGTGTGTTGTCGACGCCGAAGAACACGTCGCCGCGCGGGGAGCCCTTGGTCAGGATCTCCTGGTTGAGCGCGACACCCGCGTCACCGCTCTTCAGCACCTTCACGGTGTAGCCGGTCTCCGCGGTGAACTCCTTCAGTACGTCCTTGGAGGCGTTGAAGGAGTCGTGGCTGACGAGGGTCACGGTCTTGGAGGCCGGGCCCTTCGTGCCGCCGGATCCGGCGGACTGATCGCCGGAACTGCCGCACCCGGCGAGTGCGGTGACGCCGAGCGCGGCGGCGGCGGCCGATGCCGCGAGCTGCTTGGTCCTGCGAGTGGTGCTCATTGTGGATTCCTCCTGGGTTTTGGCCAGGAAGAGACGCGGCCCCGCCCGCGGAGAAGCGGGCAGGGCGCAACAGCATGAGTTGATGACCGAACTTCCTACCCGGAATGACCCGGGCGAGGTTCAGAGGGTCTGCGGCCGACCTGTCCTCGGTGCCGCACTCTCAGCGCTGTGGCGCTCCCCTGTCGGAATATGAAGTTGATTTCGGGCCCAGGCTACACGGGCTCCCGGGCCCGTTCGGGAGTGGCCTCAGCGCTCGGCCGCCGCCAGCTGCCCGCAGGCTCCGTCGATCTCCTGGCCACGGGTGTCCCGCACGGTCACCGGCACCCCGTGGGCCGCGATCGCCTCGACGAACGCCTTCTCGTCCTCGGGCCGCGAGGCGGTCCACTTGGAACCGGGCGTGGGGTTCAGCGGGATCAGGTTGACGTGCACCCGCTTGCCCTTGAGGAGCCGGCCGAGCCGGTCACCGCGCCAGGCCTGGTCGTTGATGTCACGGATCAGCGCGTACTCGATGGAGATGCGGCGGCCGGACTTCTCCGCGTACTCCCACGCGGCATCCAGCACCTCACCCACCTTCCAGCGCGTGTTCACGGGGACGAGGGTGTCGCGCAGCTCGTCGTCCGGGGCGTGCAGCGAGACGGCGAGTCGGCACTTGAAGCCCTCGTCGGCGAAGCGGAGCATCGCGGGCACCAGGCCCACCGTGGAGACGGTGATCCCACGCTGCGAGAGCCCCAGCCCGTCCGGCTCGGGGTCGGTCAGCCGGCGGATCGCGCCGACCACCCGGTTGTAGTTGGCGAGCGGCTCGCCCATGCCCATGAAGACGATGTTGGAGAGCCGCGCCGGGCCGCCGGGAACCTCCCCGTCGCGCAGCGCCCGCATCCCGTCCACGATCTGGTGGACGATCTCGGCGGTCGACAGATTGCGGTCGAGACCGGCCTGCCCCGTCGCGCAGAACGGGCAGTTCATCCCGCATCCCGCCTGGGAGGAGATGCACATCGTCACCCGCTCCGGGTAGCGCATCAGGACGGACTCGACGAGCGTCCCGTCGTGCAGCTTCCAGAGCGTCTTGCGGGTGGTGTCGTCGTCGCAGCTGATGTGGCGGACCACGGACATCAGATCGGGGAACATCGCCTCGGCGAGCTTGTCCCGCGACGCGGCCGGGATGTTGGTCCACTCGGCCGGGTCGTGCGCGTACCGCGCGAAGTAGTGCTGCGACAGCTGCTGGGCGCGGAACGGCTTCTCGCCGATCGCGGCGACGGCTTCCTTGCGCTCGGCGGGCGTGAGGTCGGCGAGGTGCCGCGGCGGCTTCTTGGCTCCGCGGGGCGCGACGAAAGTGAGTTCTCCGGGCTTAGGCATGGTTCATCCAGTGTCGCAGACGGAACAGTGCGGGCCCGCCGTCCTGTGGACAGCGGGCCCGCACTCGAAGAATCGCAGGTCAGCGGCGCGATCTCAGCCGGAGCCGACGAACAGCACCAGCAGCAGCCAGACCACCGGGGCGGTCGGCAGCAGCGAGTCGAGCCGGTCCATGATGCCGCCGTGCCCCGGCAGCAGCGTGCCCATGTCCTTGATCCCGAGGTCCCGCTTGATCATGGACTCGCCGAGGTCGCCGAGCGTGGCGCTGGCCGCGACGGCGAGCCCGAGCAGCAGCCCCTGCCACCAGGAACCGCCGTCGATCAGGAACTGCATGCACAGCGCACCGGCCACCATCGCGAAGGCGATGGCCCCGAAGAGTCCCTCCCGGGTCTTTCCGGGGCTGATGCGCGGTGCGAGCTTGTGCTTCCCGAAGCGCCAGCCGACGGCGTACGCACCCGTGTCGCTGACCACGGTCAGCAGCAGGAAGGTGAGCACCCGCTGCGGCCCGTCGTCGGCGGTCAGGAGCATGGCGACGAACGTGGCGAGGAACGGTACGTAGAACGCCGCGAACACACCGGCCGTGACGTCCTTGAGGTAGCCCTCGGGCGGCTCGGTCATCCGCCAGACGAGCACCGCGAGCGCGGTCAGCGCCATCGCCACCCAGGCGCCTTCGGCGCCCTTCGCGTAGCCGGCGACCACCATCGCCGCGCCGCCCACCGCCAGCGGGACGAGCGGCGCCTTGATGCCCTTGCGCTCCTGGAGCCGGGAGGTCAGCTCCCACAGGCCCACGACGACGGCGACGGCGATGACACCGACGAAGACGGCCTTGACGATGAACAGCGAGGCGACGATGACGGCGCCGAGCCCCACACCGACCCCTATGGCGGCTCGCAGGTCACGGCCCGCACGTTTCTTCTGCGGGGACGGCGGCGCGGTGGACATGGGCTCCTGCGGCTTCTCGTCACGGAACAGGGGGCCGCCGCTCAGGCGTCCGGCCCCCTGGCCCCGGTCATCACGGTCGTAAGCGTCTCTACCTGCGTCGGGATCGTCCGGCACGATGGGCATGGGCCGAGTCTGCTGGGCGTCATGCACATCGTAAGCAGGACCCGCCGGGGCAGCCCGCATCTCGGGCGCACCCCAGTGGCCGGCTCCCTGCGGGGCGCCCCAGGAAGAGTCGTTCATCAGACTTCGAGCAGCTCGGCTTCCTTGTGCTTGAGCAGCTCGTCGACCTGCGCGACGTACTTCGCAGTGGTGTCGTCGAGCTCCTTCTCGGCGCGACGCACCTCGTCCTCGCCCGACTCCTTGTCCTTGACCAGCTTGTCCAGGGTCTCCTTGGCCTTGCGGCGCACGGCGCGGATGGAGATCTTGGAGTCCTCGGCCTTGCCCTTGGCGACCTTGATGTAGTCGCGGCGGCGCTCCTCGGTGAGCTCCGGGAAGGTCACCCGGATGATGTTGCCGTCGTTGCTCGGGTTGACGCCGAGGTCCGAGTCACGGATCGCCTGCTCGATGTTGCGCAGCGCGGTCTTGTCGAACGGCGTCACGACGGCCATGCGCGGCTCGGGCACCGAGAACGAGGCGAGCTGGTTGATCGGGGTCAGCGCGCCGTAGTAGTCGGCGACGATCTTGTTGAACATCGCGGGGTGCGCACGGCCGGTGCGGATCGCGGCGAAGTCCTCTTTCGCGACGACGACGGCCTTCTCCATCTTCTCCTCGGCCTCGAGGAGGGTTTCTTCGATCACCACGTGCTCCTGCGTGTCTTGAGTGGGCCCGTCGTGCCCGGGCCCGGCGGGTCCTGCGTCGCGTCCTCACCTGCACGGTGTCCGACCGGCAGGCCGTTGTCCATCCTTCGGGGCCGGTCCCGGGGGTGACCCCGGGGCCCGGACCCTCCCGTGGTACTCCGGGAAGGTCCCCCGGTCCTCAGACCCGGGTGCTCCGGTCACTCACGAGCGTCCCGATCTTCTCACCCTTGACCGCGCGGGCGATATTGCCGGTGGCGGTGAGCTCGAAGACGAGGATCGGCAGGTCGTTGTCGCGGCAGAGCGTGATGGCGGTGGCGTCGGCGACCTTGAGATCGCGGGCGAGAACCTCGCTGTACTCGAGCGCGTCGAACTTCACCGCGTCGGGGTTGCTCTTCGGGTCGGAGTCGTAGACCCCGTCCACCCCGTTCTTGCCCATCAGAAGGGCCTCTGCGTCGATCTCCAGGGCGCGCTGGGCGGCGGTGGTGTCGGTGGAGAAGTACGGCATCCCCATGCCGGCGCCGAAGATGACGACGCGGCCCTTCTCCAGGTGGCGCACGGCGCGCAGCGGGATGTACGGCTCCGCGACCTGCCCCATGGTGATGGCGGTCTGGACGCGGGAGTCGATGCCTTCCTTCTCCAGGAAGTCCTGGAGCGCCAGGCAGTTCATGACCGTGCCGAGCATGCCCATGTAGTCGGACCGGGCCCGGTCCATGCCGCGCTGCTGGAGCTCGGCGCCGCGGAAGAAGTTGCCGCCGCCGATGACGATCGCGATTTCCGCGCCGTCACGGACGACCGCCGCGATTTCCCGGGCGATGGCGTGTACGACGTCGGGGTCGACGCCGAGACCCCCGCCGCCGGCGAACGCCTCTCCGGACAGCTTCAGCATGAAGCGTCCGGCCACCTTGCCGTCGTCGCGCTTGTGGTCACCTTGTGCGGCGTCCGCGCCCTTGTTCATGGAGATTCTCCTCGTGCACATACGAAGAAGGCCATTGCCGGTGGGTCTGGTGTCCCTCAGCGGCAATGGCCTCCTCGTCAGATCTGCGGTCGTACGGCGTGAGTGCGGCCGACGACTGCACTAGACCCTATCGGGGTCCACCGTTGTTCGCGGACGGACTCAGATGCCGACCTTGATGCGCGAGAAGCGCTTCAGGGTGACACCGGCCTCGTCCAGGACCTTCTGGACGGACTTCTTGTTGTCCAGCGCGTACGGCTGGCCGAGGAGGGTGGCCTCCTTGAAGAAGCCGTTGACGCGACCCTCGACGATCTTCGGGAGCGCGGCCTCGGGCTTGCCCTCGGCGCGCGTGGTCTCCTCGGCGACGCGGCGCTCGGCCTCGACGACCTCGGCCGGGACGTCCTCGCGGGACAGGTACTTCGGGGCGAACGCGGCGATGTGCTGCGCGATGCCCTTGGCCAGCTCGGCGTCGGCCTTGTCCAGCTCGACCAGAACACCGATCTGCGGCGGCAGGTCGGGCATGGTGCGGTGCATGTACGCGGAGACGTACGCGCCGGAGAACTGCGCGAAGCGGTCCAGGACGATCTTCTCGCCGAGGTTGGCGTTGGCCTCGTCGACGTACGCCTGGACGGTCTTGCCGGCCTCGATCTCGGAGGCGAGCAGCGCCTGGATGTCGGCCGGGGAGGTGGCGGCGACGTGCGCGGCGAGGGTGCTCGCGACGTTCTGGAACTTCTCACCCTTGGCGACGAAGTCCGTCTCGCACTTCAGCTCCAGCAGAACACCGGACGTCTGGTCCTCGGAGATGAGGGAGACGACGGCACCGTTCTCGGCAGAACGGCCCTCGCGCTTGGCGACGCCCTTCTGGCCCTTGATACGGAGCGCCTCGACGGCCTTGTCGACGATACCGTCGGCCTCGTCGAGCGCCTTCTTGCAGTCCATCATGCCGGCGCCGGTCAGCTCGCGGAGCTTCTTGACGTCAGCGGCGGTGTAGTTCGCCATGAGTCTGTGTTTCTCTCTCGAAGTCTGAAAGATCTACGGGTGAACGGCGGGGGCGGTGCTTGTGGCACCGGCCCCCGCCGTCTTCAGCCGTGACGGGTGTCAGGCCTGCTCGGCGTCCGCGGCCGGAGCCTCGGCAGCAGCCTCGGCGGCGGGGGCCGCGGCGGCCTCGGCGTCCGCGACCTTCTCGGTCTCGGCGGAGGTCTGCACCTCGGCGTCGGCCTTCTTGTCGCCCTCGAGCAGGTCGCGCTCCCACTCGGCGAGCGGCTCGCCGGCGGCCTTCTCGCCCGGCTTCGAGTCACCGGTGGCGGCACCGGAACGGGCGATGAGGCCCTCGGCGACGGCGTCGGCGATCACGCGGGTGAGCAGGGTGACGGAGCGGATCGCGTCGTCGTTGCCCGGAATCTTGTAGTCGACCTCGTCGGGGTCACAGTTGGTGTCGAGGATCGCGACGACCGGGATGTGGAGCTTGCGCGCCTCACCGACGGCGATGTGCTCCTTCTTGGTGTCGACGATCCAGACGGCGCTCGGCACCTTCTGCATCTCGCGGATACCACCGAGGGTCTTCTCCAGCTTGGCCTTCTCGCGGGAGAGGACCAGGAGCTCCTTCTTGGTGAGGCCGGAGGCGGCCACGTCCTCGAAGTCGATGAGCTCGAGCTCCTTCAGACGCTGAAGGCGCTTGTAGACGGTGGAGAAGTTGGTGAGCATGCCACCGAGCCAACGCTGGTTGACGTACGGCATGCCGACGCGCGTCGCCTGCTCGGCGATGGCCTCCTGGGCCTGCTTCTTCGTACCCACGAACATGATGGAGCCGCCGTGGGCGACGGTCTCCTTGACGAACTCGTAGGCGCGGTCGATGTACGACAGCGACTGGAGCAGGTCGATGATGTAGATGCCGTTGCGCTCGGTGAAGATGAAGCGCTTCATCTTCGGGTTCCAGCGACGGGTCTGGTGACCGAAGTGGACGCCGCTTTCCAGCAGCTCCCGCATCGTGACGACGGCCATGGCCGTACTCCTTGAGGTGCTCGGTTGTCGCGACCGCAGGATTGCTGTCGCGCCTGACGCCCCGACGCGCCGTGCCACGAGGGACCGAGGAGCGCGGCCACCGTCCGCAGAGAGGGAGGTGGCGGGGCGTGCGAAGTCGACCCGGTGACCCGGATCGCCATAGGAAGTGTACGGGACGGCCCGGGTGCCGGGTGACGGCGCTGTCCACAACCGGCTGGTTGTCCACAGATCCGGTTCATGATCCCCGCGGATCGTGGGACTGCGGGACGGTTCTGCCATGCGATGCATGCCTGATCCGAGCACAACTGATCCGACCGGTCCGGCCGGTTCCCCGGAGCCCGCTTCCCTTCATCTGCGGGAGGCACTCGTGGTGGCGGTGGTGGTCCTGCTGGCGGTGGTGTGCGGCCCGTCGGTCGCCACCGCACGGGCACCGGCCCCCGTCCCCGCGCCCGTTCCGGCACCGGCTCCCGCACCGGCGGCGGACGGCGACCGGGCCTGGCCGTTGGCGGGGAGGCCCGCGGTCGTACGCGGGTGGGAGCCCCCGGCCGGTCCCTACGGGCGGGGGCACCGCGGCGTCGACCTCGCCACGGAGCCGGGGGCGACGGTCCTCGCCGCCGCACCGGGAGAGGTGTCGTTCGCGGGACGTGTGGCGGGGCGCGGGGTGCTGGCGATCGAGGTGGCCGGAAGCGGCGATCCGCCGCTTCGGACCACGTACGAACCGGTGCGCGCTCTCGTCACGAAGGGCGAGAAGGTGACGGCGGAGCAGGTGGTGGCGGTCGTGGAGACGGGGCCCTTCCACTGCGCGTCGGGCTGTCTGCACTGGGGGCTGCGGCGCGGTGACACCTATCTGGATCCGCTGTCACTGCTGCCGCCGTCGCTGCTTCGGCGGGGCCCGTCCCGGCTGCTTCCGGTGTTCGGGGTGCCCGAACCCGAGCCCGGGTCCGGGCGCTCGGCGATGGGGACCGGGGACGGGCTCGCCGCCCCCGGCGTTCTGCTCGCGCTCGCCGCGACGCGGCGGCGTCAGTCCTGTGCGCCCTGCACGCCTCGGAGAATCATGGCGACGGCGGTGTCCGCGATCACGGACGGCTCCTCTGCCACAGCCAGTTCGATACGTCGCACCGCGGCGTCCACCGAACCCTGGAGCAGCATCGCCGCCAGTCTCGGCTGGGCGTGGCCGAGGTCGCCGAGCGCCTCGACGATCATGGCGATCAGCCCGCCGTGCGCGGCCCTGATCTTCTCGCGTGCCCCGGCGTCCAGCTCGCTGGCCGAGATGGCTACGACCGCCCGGTGGCGGCGGTCCCCGACGAGATCGAGCTGCCGGCGCACATAGGCCTCGATCTTGTCCTCGGGTGTGGTGGCCTGCTCCATCGCGTTCTCGACCTCGGCCGCCCAGACGGGGAAGTCGACGGCGCAGAGCTCTTCGACCACGGCCGCGCGGGAGCGGAAGTACTCATACACGGAGGACCGGGCGAGGCCCGTGCGTTCGGCGAGTGCGGGGAAGGTCAACGCCTCCGTACCGCCCTCGGACAGCAGGGAGCGTGCGGCGTCCAGGAGGGCGCCGCGCTGCATGGTCCGGTGCTCGGCCACCGAGGCCGCTCGAATCCTGGGCACGTGTCCACTCTACGGCGACCGCTGTTCGAGAGAACGGGTACGGCCCCGATCCGTGGCCGAAGCGGCCATGACCGGCACGGCCGCGAGCGTCTCTCAGCGTCCGGCGTCGGCCAGTTTCGCGCGCAGCTGGAGCACGGATTTGGTGTGGATCTGGCTGACCCGGCTCTCGGTGACGCCGAGTACATTGCCGATCTCGGCGAGGGTGAGGCCCTCGTAGTAGTAGAGCGTCACGACTGTCTTCTCTCGCTCCGGAAGCGTGTTGATGGCCCGGGCGAGCAGGCGTCTGAGCTCGCGGTCCTCGGCGACCTCCACCGGATCGTCGGCGGCGGTGTCCTCCAGTGTGTCCATCAGGCTGAGCCGGTCGCCGCCCTCGCCGCCGACATGCAGCAGCTCTTCCAGCGCGACCACGTTCGCCAGCGACAACTGGCTGAAAACCGCGTGCAGTTCCTCCAGCGCGATATCCATCTCCGCGGCGACCTCCGCCTCGGAGGGGGTACGCCGCAGCTGCGCCTCCAGCGTGGCGTAGGCGCGTTCCACGGCCCGCGCCTTCTGCCGCACCGAGCGCGGGATCCAGTCCAGCGCCCGCAGTTCGTCGATCATCGCGCCGCGGATGCGGGTGATCGCGTATGTCTCGAACTTGATCGCGCGCTCGATGTCGAACTTCTCGATCGCGTCGATCAGTCCGAAGACCCCCGAGGAGACGAAGTCCGCCTGTTCGACGTTGGAAGGCAGGCCCACGCTCACCCGGCCCGCGACGTACTTCACCAGCGGTGAGTAGTGCAGGATCAGCTGCTCCCGCAGCCGCTCGTCACCCGTGGACTTGTACGAACGCCACAACTCGTCGAGCGAGGAGGGCGCAGGGGGGCGCACAGTGCCACGCGCAGCCGGTGGTACTGCCGCGCGGTCAGACCCGGAGGTGTGCTGGGGCATGTGGTGCCTTGAGCCGTTCTGCTGTGAAGTGCTGGGACGTATGTCTGAGTCGAAATCCTTGCGAGCGTAGCGTGACTGTGATGTCGCGGTCCGCGCAGGATAGGTGATCGGCGCCGTGCGATTCCGGCCGGTCCGACATGACTGGGGTCCGGGGCCGTCGCCGTGTGCGCCGGCCCCGGAGGCGCCGCTGAAGGATCCGCCGAGGTCATCTGCATCACCTTTTCACCCGAATGCTCCAGGTCAAGTACCGCCTCGCCGCGCGTCGCCGTTGCAAGTCGGCCGCGGCGTCAACTGCCATCCATCGCCATCCCGTTCGACGAACCCCAGTGAGTGCAGTTCGTACAGCCTGCCGAGCGCCTCGTCGGTGCTGGTTCCGGCGGTGCGGGCCACGTCCCGCCCGCTGACGGAGCCCCGGTACGGCAGTGCGTCGAGAACTCTGGCGGAGACCGCGTCCAGCAGGTCCCGGGGGTGCACGGGGCCTCGCCTGACCGGAGCCAGTTCGCCGATGTCCCCCACCAGTTCGGCGATTTCCGAGGCATCGGTCACCAGGACGGCCTCTCCGCGCAGGAGTTCATGGACCCCTGCCGACAGCCCGCTGGTGGCGGGGCCCGGCACGCCCATGGTGAAGCGGCCCAGCCGCTGTGCGCAGCGCGCGGTGACCAGTGAACCGCTGCGGTATTCGGCCTCGACCACGACCGTCCCGCGCGTCAACGCGGCGATGACCCGGTTCCGGAGAATGAATCTGCTGCGGGTGGGATGATCGGATGGCGGCAATTCGCCGATGACGAGCCCCTGTTCAGCGATTCGCCCGATCAGTTCGGCGTGTCCCCGGGGGTAGGGGACGTCCACCCCGCAGGCCAGTACCGCCGTCGTCGCCCCGCCGGCGGCGAGCGCGCCCCGGTGCGCCGCCCCGTCGACCCCGAACGCGGCTCCCGACACGACCACCCATCCCAGCTCCGCGAGTCCCGCGCCGAGGCCGGCCGCCATGTGCGATCCGTAGGGGGTGCAGGCGCGGGCGCCGACCACGGCGACCGAGCGCAGCGCCCAGAGCCGCAGATCGCGGGGGCCCCGCACCCACAGGCCGGTCGGCCTGGCGTCCGCGAGGTCGTCGAGCTGGGTGGGCCATTCCCGGTCCCCGGGGCAGACGAACCGCCCGCCGAGCGCGGCGACCGCCGAGAGGTCCTGGCCGGGGTCGACGCCTTCGGCCCGTAGCCGGTATCCGGCGAGCCGTTTCGGGGTCATTCCGCTCAGTTGCTCCGCGGTGCCGTCCCGGGTGGTGATCCGCCGCACCAGCTCGACGGCACCGCACTCGCGCAGCCAGCGGCCACCGCGCTCGTCCCCCGGCTCGATGATGCGGGTCAGGGCGGCCCGCGCCAGCCGCTCCTGACCGCTCACCGTCATGACACCCCCGCGTTCATCAGGGCGCCCCGCGGGATCCCCGTCCGCAGTTCCAGCGCCACCGCGACATCGGAGGCGTCCGGGCGGTCGGCGCCGCGCAGATCGGCGACCGTCCACGCCACCCGGAGCACCCGGTCCAGGCCCCGTGCGGTGAGCAGGCCCCGCTCCATGTCCCGTTCGGCTTCCATGAGCGCGCCCGGTGCCGCGACCAGTCTGGTCCGCAGCTCATGGCCGGGCACCTCGCTGTTGGAGGACCACGCGGTGCCCGCCAGCCGGTCGGCGGCCCGGGCCCTGGCCTCCCGGACCCGGGCCGCGACGGAGGCGGTCGGCTCGCCCCGGCCGCCCTGGCCCATCAGGTCCTGGCGCCTGACCGGGTCGACGACCACCCGCAGATCCACCCGGTCGAGCAGTGGCCCGGAGAGTCGTGCCTGGTAGCGCCTGACCGCCGACGGCGGGCATTCGCAGCCGGCCCCGCCGAGGCTGTGCCGGCCGCACGGGCAGGGGTTGGCGGCCAGCACCATCAGGAATCTGGCGGGCAGCCTCACCACACCGGCGCTGCGTGCCACCACCACGTGCCCCGATTCCAGCGGCTGGCGCAGCGCGTCCAGTGCTCGCACGGAGAATTCGGGCGCCTCGTCCAGAAAGAGAATCCCCCGGTGGGCCAGCGAGACCGCGCCGGGCCGCGGCAGCCCGTTGCCCCCGCCGATCAGCGACTGCATCGTCGCCGAATGGTGGGGCGCGCAGTAGGGCGGCCTGGCGACCAGTGGCTCCCCCGGCGGCAGGATGCCCGCCACCGAGTGCACCGCGGTCACCTCCAGGGACTCCTTCCTGGTCAGCGCCGGAAGGATCGCCGGCAACCGCTCGGCCAGCATGGTCTTGCCTGCGCCCGGCGGTCCCGAGAGCAGCAGATGGTGACCGCCGGCCGCGGCGACCTCCAGAGCCTTGCGGGGCCGCTCCTGCCCCGCCACGTCCGCCAGATCGGGTGGGTTCCCCTCGCCCTGCCCGGCCCCGCGGGTGAGCCCGGTACCGATACCCGCGCCGGGCACCATCAGCCCGGCCAGCATGGTGTCGGGGCGCCCCTCGTCGCGCGCCTCCCGCTCGTCGGGCACCGGTTCCTCGCAGAGCACGGCGATCAACTGCCGCAGGCTCCGTACCCCGAGGACGGAGACGCCGGGGACCAGCGCCGCCTCCCCCGCGGTCTGTTCGGGCACGACCACCTGCCGGTATCCGGCCTCCGCCGCGGCGAGCACGGCGGGCAGCACGCCGCGCACCGGCCGCACCCGGCCGTCGAGCCCGAGTTCGCCGATCATCACCACATCGGCGATGGACGCCGGATCGATCCGCTCGGCCGCCCCCAGCACCGCGCAGGCGACGGCCAGGTCGAACCCGGAACCGCCCTTCGGCACGGAGGCCGGTGACAGGCCCACCGTGAGCTTCTTCTGCGGCCACTCGGCCCCGGAGTTCACCACCGCGGCCCTGACCCGGTCCCGGCTCTCCACCAGGCTCTTGTCCGGCAGCCCCACCAGGGTGAACGCGGCCACCCCCGCCTCCAGGTCCGCCTGGACCTCCACCACCACGCCCTCGACGCCGACGAGCGCCACCGAGCACGCCCGCGCGAACCCCATCAGGCCACCCCCCGCGCATGCTCGGCGACGGGCGCTCCGCGCCTGGGCAGCACCACTCCGACCAGGTCGATCCGGACCCCACCGGGCGGCGGACCGCCGTGCCGGTCCAGCCAGATGCCGGCCAGCCTCCGCAGCCGCTCCGCCTTGACCGGCGTGACGGCCGCCATCGGGTGCTCGAAGGCACCCGCCCTGCGGGTCTTCACCTCGCAGACCACGAGTGCGTCGCCGTCCATCGCGACAATGTCGATCTCACCGGCGCGACAGCGCCAGTTCCGCTCCAGTACGGACATGCCGGACCCGGCCAGCAGCCGCACCGCCAGATCCTCGCCGTACCGCCCGAGTGCCCCCCGTGCGTTCATTTCGGCACCACCTCCGGGACCGACTCTGACGCGTCCGGCCCCGGCTTGTGGATCTTGGTGGACAACTCCGGGATTGTGGATAACCCGGCCACCCGGATGTGCGAATCACTCCCTTCCCGGAGTGGGCTCAGCCACCCGGAAGTTCGAGATCGCTCTTGTTGAGCTCCTCGATGTTGACGTCCTTGAACGTCAGCACACGTACCTGCTTGACGAACCGCGCGGGCCGGTACATGTCCCAGACCCAGGCGTCCGCCATCGATACTTCGAAGAACACCTCGCCCTGGACCGAGTGCACCTGCATCTCGTAGTCGTTGGTGAGGTAGAAGCGCCGTTCGGTCTCGATCACATATTTGAACAGACCGACGACATCTCGGTACTCCCGGTAGAGCTTCAGCTCCATCTCGGTCTCGTACTTTTCGAGGTCCTCGGCGCTCATTGGCATGTTCCCCTTCAGCCGTGCGTCCCCCCATTGTGCGCCAGGCCCCGGGCCCCCCGGGCGCTTAGGCGATTTCGGGGTCCAGAACCAGTGGCGTATGCGGAGGACCCTCGTCGAGCAGCGTGCGCAGCAACTCGGCGAGCCTGGTCGGGTACACCGTCTCACGCGCCGCCGACAGTTCGGCGGAGGTCCACCACCTCAGACCCGCGACACTGCGCTGCTCCAGCCCGGTCAGCCCACTGGTGTCGGTGGCGGTCTGCGTCGTACGCGCCAGGAAGTACCACTCGTCCTGGTCCCAGCGGCGTCCGTCGAACGGGAACGAGCACATCCGCTGCCAGAGGAGGGGGCCCAGCTCGACATCAATGATGCCGGTCTCCTCCGTCAGTTCGCGCAGCGCGGCCTGCTCCCGGGTCTCGTCGCCCTCCAGACCGCCACCGGGCGTGAACCACCAGGTGCTCCGCGGATCCCCGGGCTCGAACCCGTGGATCAGGAGGATGCGGTCATCGGGGTCCAGGAGCACCACACGGGCGACCTTCCGCTTCTCAACGCGCACCGGCGGGCTCCTTCGCGCGCCTCTTCCGGGCGGACCGTGCCGCGATCGGGCCGTATGCCGCGCCGCCCAGGATGAGCGCCACGCCCACGAGCACCGCGCCGAGCTGAAGCCTCAGCGGTCCGGGCGACGACACCCCGCCGGGGAGGGAGGCGAAGGCCTGCGGACGCTCGACCATGCCGTTCATGGGCCAGGCGACGGCATCCACCCGGGCCTGAACCGCGTCGCGGGGGACGGAGCCCTGTCCCGCGTCGTCCAGGTGGACCCGGGAGTCCAGTGAGGCGGTGCGTTCGTCGCCCAGGAGGAAGAGCTTCCCCTTGGGGACCTCCGCCGTGAAGTTCTGGGCCGAGGCGGGGTCCTTCACATGCAGATACGGTTCATCAATGGGCTTGCCGTTGACGGTGAGCCGGCCGTCCTTCCCGCAGCAGGCGATCTTGTCGCCGCCGATCCCGACGACCCGCTTCACCATCGGCAGGTTGGCGTCCCACGCGGGATCGGTGAAGACGACCACGTCGCCGCGGTGCACCTCGCTCCCGTCGATCCGCTGCGCGAGTATCCGGTCACCGGCGTGCACCGTCGGGGTCATCGACCGGGTCGGCACGGTGTACGGCTTGTACACCACCGCCCCCCAGGCGAACCCGCCGAGGAAGAGCACACAGCCGACGGCCACGGCCAGCCCGGACAGCATGCTGCCGAGCCGGCCGTGACCGTCACCCGTACGTCCTTTTCCGCTCATCCCAGCGTCCCCCCACCTCGGAGATCGACAATCGCTGATCCGAGTCGGCACCCTACCCGGCGGTACGCCCGCTGGTCAGCCTCCTGCGGCGCAGCAGTACGAGGGGCAGCGCACCGGCCACACCGAGTGCCCCCGGGGCCAGGGCCGCGGCCGCGCCGATCCCCGGCTGGTCGAAGGTGTCCGGGACCGACAGGGTCGCCCAGCGGTTGATGGGCCATGCCACCACCACGGCCCGCCCCACGACATCGTCGACGGGCACGAAACCCTTGGTCGCCTCGTCGGTGTGATAGCGCGAGTCCAAGGAGTTCTGCCGGTGGTCGCCCATCACCCAGATCTTGCCGTCGGGCACCTGGAACGGCCCGAAGGGCTTGTCGTCGCACGCCGAGTTGCCCGGGAAGATGTAGGGCTCGTCGAGCGCCTTCCCGTTGACCACGACCGGGCCGCCCTTCGCGCACTGCACGGTGTCGCCGCCGACCGCGATGACCCGCTTGATCAGGTCCTTCTCCTTGGACGACGGCATCAGCCCGATGAAGCTCAGGAAGTCCTGCACCGCGTTCGTCTCGGGGGTCGGCTCCCCGGCCAGCCAGTTGTCAGGATCGTGGAACACGACCACCTCGCCGCGCTCGGGCTCCGAACCGAACCAGGGCGTCAGCTTGTCCACCATCACCCGGTCGCCCCGCTGGAGCGTGTTCTGCATCGAGTCCGAGGGGATCGAGAACGCCTGCACCAGGAACGTCTTGATCAGCAGCGCGAGAACCAGCGCGACGACGATCAGCAGCGGCAGCTCCTTCCAGAAGGGGCGCTGCTTCCTGACCTTCGCACCGCCCTCGTCCCGGTCTCCGTCCCCGTCCTGGCCCGGAGCCTCCACCGGCGGAGCGGAGACGGACTCAGCGGACTGGTCGGGCCCCTTCGCGGGCTCTTCGTGTCCAGGTCGTGCACCGGCAGCCACGTCACTCACATCCAGTCCTCACTCTGCGCCCAGGCCTGCTCCAGGGCCCTGTCCGTTCAAAGGCCCACTGCCCCGAACAACGAGCGGGAGTTCCGCAGCGCTCCTGCGTCCCCGACCGCTTTGCCGACGGTGTGTCACCGGGCATCCCCGGCCTCCCACCACCGGCAACCGCCCTCCGGTTGCTCGACGTGCTCGCCGAGCAACCGGAGGGCGGTGCTTCCGTACCGTCCGGCCGGAGCCGAAACCACCGGTCCCACCGTGGACGGGTAGGGGCCGGACCCGCCCGGACGGAGATCCTCACACTCTGCGCAGTTGTACTGATCGGCCGTCAAGATCCTATGAAGAACGCCCGTCGGGCATCCGCACATTTACTCGATCTTGCCGATGCCTTGGTCGCAATGACATCAAAGACATCACTCACCCCGTCGATCGGCACGGTCCAAGGGCTCATGGCAGACCATCAGTCACTGCTGCCGACCGGAAACCAGGCCGGCTCGCCTGCGTCGCCAGAGCACGATCGGAATCGCTCCGGCGAGGCCGATCGCGCCGGGCGCCGCGGCCATCGCCGCGTTCAGACCCGGCTGATCGAAGGTCTTCGGGACGGGCAGGGTCGCCCAGCGGTTGATCGGCCACGCCACGACGATGGCCCGGCCGACCACCTCGTCGTTGGAGACCGTCCCGTTGCCCGGCAGCTCCTGGTGGTAGCGGGAGTCGCGGGAGTCCTGGCGGTGGTCGCCCATCACCCAGATCCGGCCCTCGGGCACCTTGATCGGGCCGAAGGGCGCGTCGTTGCAGGGAGTGTTGCCCGGGAAGATGAACGACTGCTCGTCCAAGGCCTTGCCGTTGACCACGACCGGGCCGTTCTCCTTGCACTCCACCGTGTCGCCACCGATGGCGATGACCCGCTTGATCAGGTCCTTCTCCTCGACGGACGGCATCAGCCCGATGAAGCTGAGGAATTTCTGGACCACATTCGGATGGACCTCCGGGGTCTCGTCCAGCCAGCCGCCCGGGTCGTGGAAGACCACGACCTCGCCGCGCCCGGGCTCCGATCCGAACCAGGGCGTCAGCTTGTCGACCAACACCCGGTCGCCCCGCTGGAGCGTGTTCTGCATCGAGTCCGAGGGGATCGAGAACGCCTGCACCAGGAACGTCTTGATCAGCAGCGCGAGAACCAGTGCGATGACGATGAGCAGCGGCAGCTCCTTCCAGAAGGAGCGTGGCTTCCCCCCCGGCCTGCCACGGCCGTCCGGGGTGTCGCCGTCACTCCCCGCGTGGCCCGTCGCCCCGGCAGTACCCGAATGATCCGGCCG
This sequence comes from Streptomyces sp. NPDC048295, assembly GCF_040652135.1. Taxonomy (NCBI): domain Bacteria; kingdom Bacillati; phylum Actinomycetota; class Actinomycetes; order Kitasatosporales; family Streptomycetaceae; genus Streptomyces; species Streptomyces sp. NPDC048295. The sequence continues at coordinate 73,364 of NZ_JBEZLL010000030.1, read as the reverse complement.
GTCCTCGGGTTCTTCGTGTCCGGATCGTGCGCCGACGGCCAAATCCCCCACATCCACTCCTTATTCCGTGCCACCGCCTGCGCCCTAGCCGGTGCAGGCCCACCATTCCCATAACGAGCGGAAGTTCCGCAGGGGTCGGGAGAGGACTCATTCCGTTCGGATCCCGAGACGACACACTATTCGACGGGCCCGGCGCGGCGGCGGTCCCGGCGCGCGCGTCCGCGACCTGACCGAAGGTCGTCGGTTTCTCCAGTTTTCGCCAGTGGCCGAAGGGCCAGGCGATCACGACGGCCCGTCCCACGACCTCGTCCTCGGAGACCGTGCCGTGTCCCGGCTCATCCAGGTGATAGCGGGAATCGGCGGAGTCGGACCGGTGGTCACCCATCACGAAAATCCGGCCCTGCGGAACCTTTACCTCGAATTTGATGAGGGACGGAGGATTCCCCGGATAAAGATAGGGCTCGTCGAGCGGTACGCCGTTGACACTGATCCTGCCGTCCTTGCCACAGCACTTCACCGTGTCGCCGCCGACCGCGATCACCCGCTTGATCAGATCCTGTTCGTCGTCGGAGGGCAGCAGCCCGATGAAGGTCAGCACCTCCTTCGCCTGCTTGACGACGACGGGGGACTCCTTCTTGCCGGCGTTCTCCTGGTTCAGCCAGCGCCCCGGGTCCTTGAAGACGACGACGTCGCCGCGCTCGGGCCTGGATCCGAACCAGGGCGTCAGTTTGTCCACGAGCACCCGGTCACCGATCCGGATGGTCTGCTCCATCGATCCCGAAGGGATCACGAAGGCCTGCACCAGGAAGGTCTTGAGCACGAGCGCGATGAGCAGTGCCACCAGGACGAGCAGCGGTATCTCCCGCGCGGCGGCCCCGCGCCGCCGTCGCCGGACCTTGCGGGCCAGCTTGCGACGCTCCGCCCTGGTGGGCAGCGAACGCGCCGCCGTCGGCCCCGTTCCGGCCAGGGACGCCCCGGTACCGGACGACGGTATTCCAGGGCCGGACGGCTCGCGCCGTCCGCGACCGCGGTTACCCATGACCCCCGCCCGGCGTCCGCACGGCGGAGAAGGCGGCACCGTCCGGCAGCGAGCCCACCCGGCTGGGCGGCCAGCCGATCCAGTCCACCCGGCCGATCACCATGTCGACGGGGACCATGCCACCGCCCGGCTCCCCCAGGTGGTCACGCGAGTCGCGGGACTTGCTCCGGTGATCACCCATCACCCACAGCGTGCCGTCGGGGACGACGATGTCGAAGCGGACCCCGGAGGCCGCGTCCCCCGGATACAGATAGCCCTCGGTGAGCGGCCGGCCGTTCACCTCGATCCGGCCCCGCTTGTCGCAGCAGACCACCCGGTCGCCGCCCACGCCCACCACCCGCTTCACGTAGTCGGTCCCGGCGGGCTCCACGAGGCCCAGGGACGCGGCCACCGAGTGCATCAGACCGGTGACGGGATTCGTCCGCGGGGGCTCCTGCACAAAGGATCCGGTGCCGTCAAAGACCACCACGTCGCCGCGTTGCGGCACGGAGCCGGAACGGTACGCCAGTTTGTTCACCAGCACCCGGTCCCCCACCCGCAGCGTGGGCTCCATCGAGCCGCTGGGGATCAGGAAGGGCTGCACCACGTAGTTGCTCAGGAGCAGCACGAAGACCGCGCAGACGGCACCGAGCGCCGCGGTCCGGCGCCAGGTCATCGGGGCGGCCGGCCGATCCGGGATACGCGAGGAGCGCGACCCCTCCTCCGGCGCCGTTGCGGGTGCGGAGGAGCGATCGCGCTCCGAGGGCTTTGCTTCCGTGTCCATCGGGGCCAGAGCCTATCCGGCCGTCCTGTGGACCTGGGAGTCAGCTCAGTTGTCGCGCTTCTCCTTGATCTTCGCGGCCTTGCCGCGCAGCTCACGGAGGTAGTACAGCTTGGCGCGACGGACGTCACCGCGGGTGACGAGCTCGATCTTCTCGAAGATCGGGCTGTGCACCGGGAAGGTGCGCTCGACGCCGACGCTGAAGGAGACCTTGCGGACCGTGAAGGTCTCGCTGACGCCCGAACCCTGGCGACGGATGACTACGCCCTTGAACTGCTGGATACGGGAGCGGTTGCCCTCGATCACTCGGACGTGGACGTTGACGGTGTCACCGGGGCGGAACGACGGGATGTCGGTGCGCAGCGATGCGGCGTTGACGCCATCGAGCAGGGAAGCCATGTTGTCTGCTTTCTTCGCCGATGCCACAGGTCATCGACGGGAGATAGTGAGAAATGGGGGTGCTGATCGCGTCGGGCGGGCGTCGTTCCCCCTGTGGCAGGGGCGCACGCCGGACGTACAGCAGCGGCCTATTGTTCCACGGCCTCGGGCCTGCGCCAAAATCGGCCACCGGGCTCGGGCGCCCAGCCGAGGATGGACAGCATCTCGCGGTCCTTCTTGTCGAACCCCGCGGCCTCGCAGCGCTCGATCAGATCGGGCCGGTTGAGGGCGGTACGACGGAACGCCTCGTCCCGGCGCCAGCGGGCGATCCGCCCGTGGTGACCGCTGAGCAGCACCTCGGGGATCTCCCGGCCGCGCCACTCGGGCGGCTTGGTGTAGACGGGCCCCTCCAGCAGATTGGCCATCGCGCCCGGGGCGAAGGAGTCGTCCCGGTGCGATTCGGCGTTGCCGAGCACCCCGGGCAGCAGCCGGGCGACCGCCTCCGTGATCACCAGTACCGCGGCTTCCCCGCCGGCCAGCACATAGTCGCCGATGGACACCTCGATCACCGGCATCCGGGTGGCGTACTCGTCCATCACCCGCCGGTCGATGCCCTCGTAGCGGGCCGGCGTGAAGATCAGCCACGGCCGCTCGGAGAGCTCGACGGCGAGCTCCTGGGTGAACGGGCGGCCGCTCGGCGTGGGCACCACGAGCACCGGGGAGTGCGCCCCGGCCTCGTACCCGCCGGCCAGGGCGTCGTCCAGCGCCTCGCCCCACGGCTCGGTCTTCATGACCATGCCGGGACCGCCGCCGTACGGGGTGTCGTCGACGGTGTTGTGCCGGTCGTACGTCCAGTCGCGCAGGTCGTGCACATGGACGTCCAGACGCCCGCGTGCGCGGGCCTTGCCGACCAGGGAGACGTTCAGCGGTTCCAGGTACTCGGGGAAGATCGTGACGACATCGAGGCGCATCAGGCGTCCTTCCCGGCCGCGGGAGCCTCGTCGTCGCCCTCTTCGTCCCGCGCGGAGGCGATCACGGCCTGGCTCGCGTCGATCAGGCCGGGCGGCGGGGTGATCACCGCACGCTGCTCGGCCAGATCGATCTCGCTGACGATCTCCTCGACGAACGGGATCATCACCTCGCTGCCGTCCGGCCGCTCGACGATGAAGAGGTCCTGGGACGGCAGGTGCGTGATCTCCGTGATCCGGCCGACCTCGGTGCCGTCGGCGAGGACCACGTCGAGGTCCATGAGCTGATGGTCGTAGAACTCCTCGGGATCCTCGGGGAGTTCCGCCGGGTCGACCTCGGCGATCAGGAGCGTGTTGCGCAGGGCCTCGGCAGCCGTACGGTCGCGTACGCCCTCGAAGCGCAGCAGCAGCCGTCCGCTGTGCACCCGGCCGGTCTCGATCGTCAGCGGTCCGGCGCCCGCCGGTTCGGTGGCGAGCACGGCCCCGGGCCCGAGCCGCAGCTCCGGCTCGTCCGTACGGACCTCGACGGTGACCTCGCCCTTGATGCCATGGGCACGGCCGATCCGCGCGACTACCAACTGCACCTTGTGTCTCTCCTGTCGTACGACGACGGGCCGGGGTGGGCGCAAGGCCCTCCCCGGCCCGTGCCGGTGTTCAACTCTTTCAGCGAACCTGATCCACATCGACGAGGTCGACGCGGATGCCACGGCCGCCGATGGCGCCCACGACGGTACGCAGCGCGCGTGCGGTGCGGCCGTTGCGGCCGATCACCTTGCCGAGGTCGTCCGGGTGGACCCGGACCTCGAGCACGCGACCACGGCGCAGGTTGCGCGAGGCGACCTGCACATCGTCAGGGTTGTCGACGATGCCCTTCACGAGGTGCTCGAGAGCCTCCTCGAGCATGCTCAGGCCTCGGTCGACTCGGCGGGCGCAGCCGCGTCAGCAGCCTCGTCCGCCTTCTTGTCGGCCTTCTTCGCCTTCTGCGTGATGGCCTCGCCCTTGGACTCGTCGCCGCCGTCCTTGGTCAGAGCCTCGAACAGGGCGCGCTTGTCGGCCTTGGGCTCCGGCTGCAGCAGCGGCGCGGGGGCCGGAAGACCCTTGTGGGCCTGCCAGTCACCGGTGAGCTTCAGGATCGCGAGAACCGGCTCGGTCGGCTGGGCGCCGACAGACAGCCAGTACTGCGCACGCTCCGAGTTGACCTCGATGCGCGAGGGGTTCTGCACCGGGTGGTACAGGCCGATCTCCTCGATGGCCCGGCCGTCACGGCGGGTACGGGAGTCGGCGACGACGATGCGGTAGTGAGGCGAACGGATCTTGCCCAGACGCTTCAGCTTGATCTTGACTGCCACGGAAGTGGTGTCTCCTGGTCTATGACGTGGTTGGGCACAACGAAGATGCCACGTGGGGTTGCGGTACTCGGGTGCCCGATGGACGCGTCAGCCGGAGGAGAGAGGGGTCCTGTGCGACTGTCGAGTACAGCTAGCCATTGTGCCACACCGCGTCGGGTCACCCCACCGCGACTGCGGCTTCCGGGATCCGGAAGGGCTTTCCACAGCCTCCGCAGACGATCGGCGCCTGCGCCAGGACCGACGGGACGACCCGCACATTGCGTCCGCAGTCGCAGACGGCCTTGACGCGGACGCCTCCGCCGGAGGAGCCGTGCCGGGCGGCCGGCCCGCGGAAGGAACGCTTGGTGTCGGCGGCGGTGGCGACGGTGTGCGCCTTGAGGGCACGCTGCAGCCGCTCGATCGTCGGGCGGTAGCGGCGCTTGGCCTCGGGGTTGAGGGTGACGAGCGAGAAGCCGCTGCTGGGGTGGGGCTCCTCGGCATGGTCGAGGCCCAGCTCCTCGGCGATCGCGAGGAATCTGCGGTTGTGGTAGCGGCCGGCGCGCGACGTGTCGCGGACGCCTCGCGCGGCGGCGATGCCGTGGACTGCCTCGTGCAGCAGTCGCTCGAAGGAGAGCTCGGCGCCGCAGGCGGACGAGGACTCTCCGATCAGGGACTCGGGCGCGGCAAGATCCGGCAGCTCGGGGTGGTACCGCTGAATGTCGGCCCACGCCTGCGCCAGCTCTGCGGCAAGTACAGGTGGTGTCGTGCTCACGTCGTGACAACGAGCACGAGTGCCCCGGTGTTCCGATTCCGGGCCATCCCAAATAATTTGCACGTACCAGTCAGTTGCCCTTGATGCGTCCCGACGAGGGCGGGTGCGCAGAACTGCGGAGAAGCCTCACAGCTCGCACCAAGGTGGTACGTAGCGACGCGTACGCCGGGCGCGTAGGCGGCCACCGTACGCCGGGGCGGCGGAGGCGCCGGGCGGCGGGGCGGGGCGTCAGTAGGCGCGTGCCACCAGGGCGACAGTACCGGGCGCGTCGTCCGAGTCGGGCACCGACCCGTCCCCGGCGACCAGGCACCGTACGGACACCCCGTGTTCCGCGAGCCGGGCCTCCCCCGCCGGGCCGAGCGACGACCAGGCGATCCGGGCCCAGCCGCCCGCGACCGCCGCCTCCACGGCCTCCTCCACGGTCGCGGCCTCGCTGGTGGCCGACTCGCGCCGGCTCCGGGACTCCCGCAGCAGCGCCGCCTGATCCTCCTCCAGGACCGCCGGGAGCAGCGCGGGCAGGGCCTCGGCCGGTACCGGCTCCTTCCCGCCGGGAACGCGCCGGGCCAGCATCGCGGTGCCGTCCGCCAGGTCGCGCGGGCCGATCTCGATCCGCACCGGCACGCCCTTCAGCTCCCAGTCGACCGCACGGCGGCCGAACGGGGTGTCGGTGCGGTCGTCGACCTCGGTCCTGATCCCCGCCGCGCGCAGCCGCCCCGCGAGGGACCGGACCGCGCCCAGCACGGCCTCGTCCTCCTTGACCGCGAGCACGACGGCCTGGACGGGCGCGAGCCTCGGCGGAACCCGGAGCCCGTGGTCGTCGCCGTGGGCCATGATCAGCCCGCCGACCATCCGGGTCGAGGAGCCCCACGAGGTCTGCCGGACCAGTTCCTGCCTGCCCTCCCTGGAGAGGTAGCTGGTGTGGAAGGCCCTGGCGAAGTTGGTGCCGAGCTCGTGGCTCGTACCCATCTGCAGGGCCTTGCCGTCCCGCATCATCGCTTCGAGCGTGAGCGTGTTGACGGCCCCGGCGAACCGCTCGGCCGGGGTCTTGCGGCCGAGGACCACGTCGATACCGAGCACATTGACCATGAAGTCGGCGTACACCTCGCGGTGGATGTACGCGGCGAACTCCCGGGCCTCCTCGTCGGTGGCATGGGCGGTGTGGCCCTCCTGCCAGAGGAATTCCGTCGTACGGAGGAAGACCCGCGGGCGCATCTCCCAGCGCACGACGTTCGCCCACTGGTTGATCAGGAGCGGCAGATCGCGGTAGCTCTGCACCCACTTCGAGAAGTATTCGTTGATGATCGTTTCGGAGGTCGGCCGCACCACCACGGGCTCTTCGAGCTCTTTCCCGCCGGCGTGGGTGACCGTCGCGAGTTCCGGCGCGAAGCCCTCGACGTGCTCGGCCTCGCGTGTCAGGTAAGACTGGGGGATGAAGAGCGGGAAGTAGGCGTTGCGGGCGCCGGCCTTCTTGATCCGGGCATCCATCTCCTGCTGCATCCGCTCCCACAGGCTGTATCCGTACGGCCGGATGACCATGGTGCCGCGCACCGGGCCGTTGTCCGCGAGTTCTGCCTTGTTGATCAGATCCTGGTACCAGCGGGGAAAGTCCTCGGCCTGGGGCGTGAGAACGGGTGGCTTTGCCATGGCGCGCATCGTACGGCGACACGGCCCGCCGCACGGGGCGACGGGCCCCGGGGCCACGGGCCTTCCCCACGGACGCAGCACCGCTCCACGCAACCATTGCCATCGGCCCCCTGGACGCGGCGGCGGATGCGCAGTTCTCTGACATACGGGGGGAAGCGGGGGCGGACAGCACGGGGGCAACCACTCGGGCACTACCGACCGGACTCGGCCGACCTTCGGCGGATTGGGGCGCTTTCCATGACACCAACGCTCGTCCGGCACCACAGCCACGCGGAGACGTCGACCCGGACGGACCCCGCAGACCGTGCCCGTGACTGGGCCGAGATCCAGGAGCGGATGCTGGCACCGCTGTACGAGGCGGTGTACGAGCGGCTCGAAGTGGGAGCCGGCACCAGGCTGCTCTCCCTCGGCTGCGGCTCCGGTCTCGCGCTGCTGATCGCGGCCGCCCGCGGGGCGCGCGTCACCGGAGTGGACACCGATCCCGAACGGCTGGCGCTCGCCCGGGCCCGGCTGCTGCCCGATGGCGGGAGCGATGCCGGGCCGCCGGCCGGGCACCCGAGGCTGCTGGAGGGTGATCCGTCCATGGCCCGGCCGGCCGACGGAACGCCGTACACCCTGATCACCGCGTTCACCCCGATCGGCTGCTCCTGCGACGACGGCGAGGGGCTGGTGGCCGCGCTGCGGTCCGCGATGCCGCTGACCGCCCGGGGCAGCACCGTGGTGCTCACCGGCTGGGGTCCGCCGGAGCGCTGCGCGACGGCGCCCGTGCTGCGGGTGGCGGGGCGGCTCTCCGACCGGGACCGGGCCCCGCGCACCGGCGGCTGGCGGCCGTCGGGCCGGGACGACCTGGAGGAGCTGGCCTTCCGGGCCGGCCTGAATCCCGACGGCTCGGGCCGGGTGGCCTGCCCGTTCGGGTACGCGGACACGGACAGCGCGGTGCGTGGGCTGCTCTCCACCCGGCTCTTCGACGCGGCGGTGCTGGCGACGGACCGGGCCCGGGTGGAGAAGGAGGTCGAGCAGGCCCTTCACCCGCACCGGCGCCGGGACGGCACGATCTGGATGCCGAACGTCTTCCGCTATCTCGTGTGCACCACCTGAGCGACCGCGGGGTCCGCTACTTGGACAGGCGGGTGATGCCGGCCGCCCGGTAGGCCTGGGCCTCGTCCAGGGTCTCGTTGGCCAGGAGCGCGGCGGACAGCGAGTCCAGCCGGTCCCGGTTCTCGCGCAGGAGCCGGCAGGCCACCTCGTAGCACTCGTCGACGATCCGCCGCATCTCGCCGTCCACGGCGTCGAGCGTGGCGGGGGCCGCCGAGAGTCCGTACGCCTGCTGGGCGTCGCCCGGGATCGCCGTCAGCCTGCCCACCTTGTGGCTCATGCCCCAGCGGCCGACCATGCCGCGGGCCAGGTTGGTGACCTGTTCCAGATCGCTCTCGGCGCCGGTGGTGATCATGCCGAAGACCACCTGTTCGGCCGCCATGCCGCCGAGCGCCCCGACGATGCGGCCGCGCAGATACTCCTCGGTGTACGCGTACTTGTCGGCGTCCGGCGTCGAGAGCGTGACGCCCAGGGCACGGCCGCGCGGCACGATGGTGACCTTGCGGACCGGGTCGGCGCCGGGCTGGACCATGCCGAGCAGGGCGTGGCCGCTCTCGTGGTACGCGGTCCGGCGGCGTTCCTCCTCGGACATGACCAGTGAGCGTTCCGCGCCGAGCTGGACCTTCTCCAGGGCGTCCGAGAAGTCGGGCTGGGTGACCTCGGACTGCTGACGCTTGACCGCCAGGAGCGCGGCCTCGTTGGCCAGGTTGGCCAGATCCGCGCCGGTCATCCCGGGGGTCGTACCGGCCACCTGGGCCAGATTCACATCGTCGGCCAGCGGGATCTGCCGGGTGTGGATCTCCAGGATCGCCTCCCGGCCGCTCCGGTCCGGCGGGCTGACCTGGACGATCCGGTCGAAGCGGCCGGGCCGGGTGAGCGCGGGGTCGAGCACGTCGGCGCGGTTGGTGGCGGCGAGCACGACGACGCCCTCCGAACCGGAGAAGCCGTCCATCTCGGTGAGGATCTGGTTGAGCGTCTGTTCGCGCTCGTCGTGGCCGCCCATGCCGGAGCCGCCGCCCCGGGCCCGGCCGATGGTGTCGATCTCGTCGATGAAGACGATGGCGGGGGCGACCTTGCGCGCCTCCGCGAAGAGTTCCCGGACCCGGCTCGCGCCGACGCCGACGATCATCTCGATGAACTCGGAGGCCGACGCCGAGAAGAACGGCACTCCGGCCTCCCCGGCGACGGCCCTGGCCAGCAGGGTCTTGCCGGTGCCGGGCGGTCCCGCCAGCAGCACCCCGCCGGGCATCCGGGCGCCCATCCTCCGGTACGCCTGCGGGTTCTTCAGGAAGTCCACGACGTCGTTGAGCTCGCCCTCGACCTCGTCGATACCGGCCACGTCCTTGAAGGTGGTGCGCTTGGCGCCCTCCAGTTCGACGGGCTTGGGCGGGGGCTTGCGCCCGAAGCCGCCCATCCCGCCGCCCATGCCCCTGGACATCCGCCGGGCGATGAACACCCAGAGCACGACGAGGAGCAGCATGGGCGCGAGCGAGATCAGCAGGTTGGCGAGGAAGCTGCGCTGCTGGACGACCGGCTCGGCGGTGACCGTGACGTCGTCCTTGACCAGTTCGGCCCAGAGGTTGTCGTCCGCGAAGGCCGGCCGCTGGGTGACGAACTTGGTGTACTTCTCGTCGCTCCCCGGGACCTTCGCCTCCTTCTTGAGCTGCCCCTCGATGGCATCGCCCTTGGAGTAGATCTTGGAGACATTGCCCGAGGTGACCTGCTTGCTGAACTCGGTGTACGCGATCGTCCGCTCCTCCTCCCCGTTGAAGAAGGAGAGCACCAGATTGGCGATCAGATAGACGGCCAGCGCGGTCAGCAGCAGTCCGCCCCAGCCTCCCGGCATCTTCCGGCCGGGTGTCGGGGGCGGCGGGGCGCCCTCGGAGCGCCAGGGCTGATCGGTCCGGTCGCGGGGAGGTACGGGGTTGGTCACGCGCGCTCCTCTGCCGACAGCCGTTGAAGCGACAGTAAGGGAGGAATGCGGGCAAAGCCCTCCCAGAGTCTGCCGGATGGGCGCTTGGAGGGACGGCGTACGACAGCCGTGGCCGCGGCGGACGTACGCCGAAGGGGGCGCCCGCCGGAAAGCGGGCGCCCCCTTCGGGGAGATCACCGGGCCGTCATGGCCCGTCGGGCAACGGGCCGGTTCAGCCCATGAACTTCTTGAACTCGTCCGGCAGCTCGAAGTTCTTGTCGTCCTGCGCCGGCAGGCCGAACGCGCCGCCCTGCGCCGCCTGCTCGCGACGGGCCGCCGCGGCCTGCTCCTCGGCCTTGCGCTTCATCGGGTTGCCACTCTTGCGCTTGCCCTTGGCCTGCTTGACCTGCTTCTTCTGCCGGCCGGGGCCACCGCCCATGCCCGGCATCCCGGGCATCCCCGGCATGCCGCCGCCCTGGGCCATCTTCGACATCATCTTGCGGGCCTCGAAGAAACGCTCCACCAGGTTCTTCACCGCGCTGACCTCGACGCCGGAACCCTTGGCGATGCGGGCCCGGCGCGAGCCGTTGATGATCGTCGGCTCGGCGCGCTCCTTCGGGGTCATCGACTTGATGATCGCGGCGGTGCGGTCCACGTCGCGCTCGTCGATGTTGTTGATCTGGTCCTTGATCTGCCCCATGCCGGGCAGCATGCCGAGCAGCTTGGAGATGGAGCCCATCTTCCTGACCTGCTCCATCTGGGCCAGGAAGTCGTCGAGCGTGAAGTCCTTGCCCTTGCTGGACGCCAGCTTGGAGGCCATTTTGGCGGCCTCTTCCTGGCTGAAGGTCTTCTCCGCCTGCTCGATCAGGGTGAGCAGGTCACCCATGTCGAGGATGCGGGACGCCATGCGGTCGGGGTGGAAGGCGTCGAACTCGTCGAGCTTCTCACCGTTCGACGCGAACATGACCTGCTTGCCCGTGACATGGGCGATCGACAGGGCCGCACCACCACGGGCGTCGCCGTCGAGCTTGGAGAGCACCACGCCGTCGAAGCCGACGCCGTCGCGGAAGGCCTCGGCGGTGTTGACCGCGTCCTGGCCGATCATCGCGTCGACGACGAAGAGGATCTCGTCCGGGCTGACGGCGTCGCGGATGTCCGCGGCCTGCTGCATCAGCTCCTGGTCGATACCGAGGCGGCCCGCGGTGTCGACGATCACGACGTCGAACTGCTTGGTACGGGCGTGCTCGATCGAGTCCTTGGCGACCTGGACCGGGTCACCGACCCCGTTGCCCGGCTCGGGCGCGTACACCGCGACACCGGCGCGGTCGGCGACGACGCTGAGCTGGTTGACGGCGTTGGGACGCTGGAGGTCACAGGCGACGAGCAGCGGGGAGTGGCCCTGGCCCTTGAGCCAGAGGCCGAGCTTTCCGGCGAGGGTGGTCTTACCCGCACCCTGGAGACCGGCGAGCATGATCACGGTGGGCGGGTTCTTGGCGAACCGCAGCCGCCGGGTCTCGCCGCCGAGGATCCCGACGAGCTCCTCGTTGACGATCTTGACGACCTGCTGGGCCGGGTTCAGCGCCTGGGAGACCTCGGCGCCGCGCGCCCGCTCCTTGACGTTGGCGATGAAGGCGCGGACGACGGGCAGCGCGACATCCGCTTCGAGCAGGGCGATACGGATCTCGCGAGCCGTGGCGTCGATGTCCGCCTCGGACAAGCGGCCCTTGCCCCTGAGGTTCTTGAAAGTCGCGGCAAGGCGGTCGGAGAGAGTATCGAACACGGCGCTCGTCGGTCCTCAGGGTCGGGGGCAAAGTGGATTCGGTACCCCAGGGTATCCGGCTCGGAAGAAACGATGGCCCCTGCCCGGGAAATCCCGGACGCGGGCCGCACGCCTCAGGCCCGCAGCGCGGCCTCCACCGCGTCCGCCACGGCGAACGCCCGCTCCTCGGGCAGCGGCTTCCCGTCGGTGTCCGTGACGTAGAAGGCGTCCACCGCGTTCGCGCCCAGGGTCGACACATGCGCGCTGCGCACCCGTACCCCGCTGTTCTCCAGCGCCCGGCCGATCCGGTGCAGCAGTCCCGGGGCGTCCTGGGCCCGTACCTCGATCACGGTGGCCAGCCGGGAGCCGGCCGCCGCGACGGTCACCCTCGGCGGCGGGGCCTTCACCCCGCGGCGCCGCGGATAGGCGGCCTCGCGTTCGGCGAGCCGGGCCCGGATGTCCAGGGAGCCGTCCAGGGCGCGCACGAGGTCGGCGCGGAGCCGGGCGGCCTGCGGCAGTGAGCCGTACTCGGCGGCGACCCGCCAGCTGAGCAGCAGCAGGTCCGCGCTCTCGCCCAGCTCGGTGGGGAGCTCCACGGCGCGCAGGTCGGCGGCGCGCACGGTGAGGCGGTGCAGGGCGAGGACGCCGGCCGCAGCGGGCAGCACGCCGGGCCGGTCGGGCAGGGCGATCCGGAGTTCGACGCCGACGGGTTCCGGTTCGCCGTCCTCGTCCGGGGCCTCGCTCCGGGCGTGCAGGGCGAGTACGGGTCCGCCGGTGCGCAGGGCCTCGACGGCGAGGCGCTCCTGTTCGGCGCCGGGTGCGGCGGGTTCCGGTTCCTCCGGGGCCTGGCCGGCGAGCACGGCGGCGACCCGCCCCACGAGGTCGGCGACCAGGGAGGCGCGCCAGGCCGACCAGGCGGCGGGCCCCGTGGCGAGGGCGTCGGCCTCGGTGAGCGCGTGCAGGAGCTCCAGGGTGGTGGTGCTCCGGACCGCGTCGGCGACCGAGCGGACGGTCGCCGGGTCGTCGAGGTCGCGCCGGGTGGCAGTCTCGACGAGCAGCAGGTGGTGGCGTACGAGGGTGGCGATGACACCCACGTCGTGCTGGTCGAAGCCGATCCGGGCGGCCATGTCCCGGGCGATGACCTCACCGGCCGCGGAGTGGTCGCCGGGCCAGCCCTTGCCGATGTCGTGCAGGAGGGCCGCGACGAGGAGGAGGTCGGGGCGGTGGACACGGCGGGTGAGGGCGGAGGCGCGGACGGCCGCTTCGACGAGGTGGCGGTCGACGGTCCAGGTGTGGACGGGGTTGCGCTGGGGACGGCAGTGGACGCGTTCCCAGTCCGGGAGCAGCCGGGTGATCAGTCCTTCGGCTTCGAGCGCCTCCCAGACGGGGACGGTGGCCTCGCCCGCGCCGAGGAGGGTGACGAGTTCCTCGCGGGCCTCGGCGGGCCAGGGCACCGGGAGCGGGCGCGCGGCGGTCGCGAGCCGGCGTACGACGTGGCGGGAGAGCGGGAGCTCGGCCTGGGCGGCCGCGGCGGCGGCGCGGAGCACGAGCACGGGGTCGCGTTCGGGGCGGGCGGTGCGGGCGAGGACCACCTCGCCGTCGGCCTCGACGACGCCCTCGGCGAGCGGGGTGCGTTCCGGCGCGGCCCCCCGCCCGCCTCCCAGCATGGCCCGCAGCCGGGGGCGCACGGACCGGGCGCGCAGTACGCGGTCGACCTCGCGCCAGGTGACGTCGGTGGCGTACGAGATGGTGCGGGCGGCCTCGTAGACCTGGCGGAGCAGGGCGTCGGCGTCGAGCAGGCCGAGCTCGCCGGCGACCTGGTCCTGTTCCTGGAGGGCGAGGCGGTCGGTGGCGCGGCCGGTGGTGAGGTGGAGGGCGTCGCGGGCGTCGAGCAGGATGCGGCGGGCTTCGGCGAGCCCTTCGCGGGGGGCGTCGGCGACCCAGGACGCGGCGACGGCGCGCAGGGCGGTGGCGTCCCGCAGTCCGCCGCGGGCCTCCTTGAGGTCGGGTTCGAGGAGGAACCTCAACTCGCCCTGGCGTTCGGCGCGTTCGCGGCAGAGCTCATGGAGTGCGGGCAGGCGCTTGGGGGCCTGGTTGCGCCAGTCGGCGAGGATCGCGGTGCGCATCGTGGCGACGAGTCCGAGGTCCCCGGCGACGGGCCGGGCGTCGAGCAGTCCGAGCTGGACCTTGAGGTCCTCGCCGGCCGTCCTGCGGGCCTCGGCGGGGGTGCGTACGGAGTGGTCGAGGGCGAGGCCGAGGTCCCAGACCGGGTACCAGACGCGGTCGGCGAGGGCGGCGACGGCCGCGGGGTCGGCGTTCCCGTCGTGCAGGAGCAGCAGGTCGAGGTCGCTGCGCGGGGAGAGTTCGCCGCGTCCGTACCCGCCGACGGCGACGAGGGCGGCACCGTGGACACCCGCCTGTCCGGCGGCGGCGGTGAACAGCGCGGTGAGCCAGTCGTCGGTGAGCGACGCGAGGGCGGCGCGGCGCGGCGGCCCGGACCGCGCCTTCCCCTGGAGGAGGCGCAGCCGGGCCGCCGCGTAGCCGCCGGGTTGCGAGTCCGCGGACTCGGTGGTCGTTCCGGTGCTCGTCACCCGGCTGCCTTTCGTCTCGGGAGCGTCGGTCAGAGTGCGTCCGGGCCGCGTTCGCCGGTCCGTACCCGGACCGCGGTGTCGACCGGCACGCTCCAGACCTTGCCGTCACCGATCTTGCCGGTGCGGGCGGCCTTCACGACGACGTCGATGAGCTGTTCGGAGTCCTCGTCCTCGACCAGGACCTCGATACGGATCTTGGGTACGAGGTCGACGGTGTACTCGGCGCCCCGGTAGACCTCGGTGTGGCCGCGCTGGCGTCCGTATCCGCTGGCTTCCGTGACCGTGAGGCCCTGGACGCCGAAGGACTGGAGGGCCTCCTTGATCTCGTCCAGCCGGTGCGGCTTCACGACTGCGGTGATGAGCTTCATGCGTCCACCTTCTTCGTCTTCGCTGCTGCCGTGCTGCCCGGGGCCGGGCTCGTGGTGCGCGCGGCCGCGCCGCCCCCCGCTCCGCTGAAGTCGTACGCGGTCTCGGCGTGCTGGACCTGGTCGATGCCGGAGATCTCGTCGTCCTCGGGGACCCGCATCCCGACCGTCCGGTCCAGCAGGAAGGCCAGGGCCGCGGAGACGACCAGAGAGTACGCGAGCACGGCGAAGACGCCGACGGCCTGCTTGCCGAGCTGTTCGAGGCCGCCGCCGTAGAAGAGGCCCTTGGCGTCGGACTGGACGCCGCCGGTGGCGAAGAGGCCGACGAGGAGGGAGCCCGCGATGCCGCCGACGAGGTGGACACCGACCACGTCCAGCGAGTCGTCGTAGCCGAACCGGTACTTCAGGCCGACGGCCATGGCGCAGAGCACACCGGCGATCGCGCCGACCGCGATGGCGCCGAGCGGGCTGACCGCGCCGCCGGACGGGGTGATGGCGACGAGTCCCGCGACCGCGCCGGAGGCCGCGCCGAGGGTGGTGAAGGAGCCGTGGCGCAGCTTCTCGTAGCCGAGCCAGGCGAGCATCGCGGCGGCGGTGGCGACCTGGGTGTTGACGAACATCACCGCGCCGACGCCGTCGTCGTTGCCGAGCCACGAGCCGGCGTTGAAGCCGAACCAGCCGAACCAGAGCAGACCGGCGCCGAGCATGACGAGCGGCAGGCTGTGCGGCCGCATCGGGTCCTTCTTGAAGCCGACGCGCTTGCCGATGACGAGGATCACGCCGAGCGCCGCCGCACCGGCGTTGATGTGGACGGCGGTACCGCCCGCGAAGTCGATGACCCCCATCTCGTACAGCCAGCCGCCCGCGCCCCAGACCCAGTGGGCGACGGGGAAGTAGACGACGGTGACCCAGAGCGTGATGAACAGGGCCCAGGAGGTGAACTTGACCCGGTCGGCGAGGGCGCCGCTGATCAGGGCCGGGGTGAGCACGGCGAACATCAGCTGGAAGACGGCGAAGACGTAGACCGGGATGGTGTAACCGTCCCAGAGCTGGGTGACGCCGATCCCGCTGAGGCCGAGGTAGTCCGAGCTCCAGCCGAAGACGGAGCCGATGTCGGCGCCGAAGGCGAGGCTGAATCCGTAGAGCACCCACAGGACCGTGACGATCCCGAGGCTGATGAAGCTCATCATCAGCATGTTGAGGGTGCTCTTGACGCGGACCATGCCTCCGTAGAAGAAGGCCAGGGCGGGGGTCATGAGCATCACCAGGGCGGAGCAGATGAGCATGAACCCGGTGTTGGCGGCAGACAGGGTCGGGGTGTCTGCGGCAAGCGTCGTGATGCCTGGGGGCATCGGCGTCTCCTCGTCGTCGGTGCGGCCGCGTGCGGGCGATTGGGAGCGGCACCACGTGCGGGACCACTGGGAAAAGGTGCGGGCCGGTTATGGCCACGAGATTCACCCAGCGCGGTTTCCGCCGATGCCGCACGGTGTTTCACGGCGGTGACGAAGAGGTCGGGTGTGTTACGCCGCCATGAACCGCCGGTGGCGCGACCGGTGCCGGGCCCACCCCGCGGCCGGGGCCGCATACGGTGCGGTTACGACTCTTGCGTACGGGCACGGCAACGCGAACCGGCCACGCCGACCACCCGCTGACCTGGCAGTTGGGGGAGCCGAAGTCGGTCTGTGCGGGGTGGTCGCCGTGGCCGGGGCCCGGGGGCTGCTCAGATCGCTTCCGCGGTCTCCGGCAGCTGCTCGGTGAGGAGATCGGTGAGCCTGGCGACTTCGGCAATGTCCCCGAAGTCCCTGGCTGCGGTGTCGACGGTCTTGCGGAGCCGGGTGTTGACGCGCTCGGAGCGGACCCTCCTGGCGACGCGCAGGGCCTGCTCGGCCAGGATCGTGGACTGTTCGGGCTCGCGCTTGAGGAGGTGGACGGTGGCGAGGCCGATCAGGTTGAGCGCGTACGACCGCTGGTGCTCGTCGTCCTCGCCGAAGAGCTGGACGGCCTTCTCCATCAGGGGCTCGGCGAGCGTGGCGTACGTGGGACTGCGGCCCGCCACATAGGCGAGGTCGCGGAAGGAGTGGGAATTCTCGCCGTTGAGCTCGGCCTCCGAGAAGAAGCGGATCCAGTCGGGCTCGGGCTCGCCGTCGATCCCCACGTCGAGGAAGGTGTCCTCGGCCATCCGGACGGCTCGCTTGCACTTGCTGGGCTGGCCCATGTTGGCGTACGCGCGGGCCTCCATCGCATACAGCATGGCCTGGGTGCGCGCGGTGGCGCAGTCCCGGCTGCCGTACTGCGCGAGATGGATCAGTTCGAGGGCGTCGTCGGGCCGTCCGAGGTGGATCATCTGGCGGCTCATGCTGGACAGGATGTACGAGCCCAGCGGTTTGTCACCGGCCTCCTTGGCGGCGTGGAGCGCGAGGACGAAGTACTTCTGGGCGGTGGGCTGGAGGCCGACGTCGTAACTCATCCAGCCCGCCAGCTCGGCCAGCTCGGCGGCGCACCGGAAGAGCCGCTTGGCGGTGCTCTCCGGCTGCGGCTCCTGGAGCAGGTCGGTGACCTCGTGGAGCTGTCCGACGACGGCCTTGCGGCGCAGCCCGCCGCCGCACTGCGCGTCCCACTGGCGGAACATCGCGGTGGTGGACTCCAGCAGATCGAGCTCGGGGCCGGAGAGCCGGGAGGGGCGGCGGGCCACCGCCGCGGGTTCCGGTTCCCCGGGGCCGGCGGTGGGGACGGGCACCAGCCAGCGCTGCATGGGCTCGATGAGCGCGGGTCCGGCGGCCAGGGCGAGCGAGGAGCCGAGGAATCCCCGGCGGGCGAGCATGAGGTCGCTGCGGGAGAACTCGCTGAGCAGGGCGACGGTCTGCGGGCCGGCCCAGGGCAGGTCGACGCCGGACACGGACGGCGACTGGTGCGCGGAGCGCAGTCCGAGGTCCTCCACGGCGACGACGGCTCCGAAGCGCTCCGAGAAGAGCTCGGAGAGGATGCGCGGGATCGGTTCGCGCGGCTGCTCGCCGTCGAGCCAGCGCCGCACCCGGGAGGTGTCGGTGCTGATGTGATGGGCACCCATCTGCCGCGCCCGGCGGTTCACCTGGCGGGCGAGCTCGCCCTTCGACCAGCCGCTCCGCACGAACCATGAGCTCAATTGCCCGTTGGGGCGCTTGCCGGCATTCGAATCGCCTGCGCCGCTGCCACTCACTGGAACGCCCCCATCCCGCTGAATACCTGTCGCGCGAACCATTACCAGAATGCCCTGAGCCGATGCCGCCCATGCGGCGGGTGCGCACCATCGAACAGGAAATCGGGTTGCCTCCGGCATACCCACGGGCGCACATACTTCCATGGTTCGTGTACCGACGGTAATCCTACGATCACCCGTCGGGCGAGGGCGATTGCAGAAACGCCACCATTCGCCACCCCTTCGAATGAACGCCACCTCCGTCGGGCGCGATTCACTTGACACACGGAGATCAGCAGGGGGCGCGGTGACGCGAAACGGGGCGCGCGAACAATGGCGCATGACCCCGAATGTCACCGGCGCACTCCGGATCGACTGCGACGACGGAGCGTCACGACTCAAGCCCTCGTCGTAACCACCGGCAAGCCGGACCCGTTGGAGGGGGCATGGGCTTCACGATCGGCGGCATCCGCGAGATGCGCACCGGCTCACGGCGTCGCGGCCGTGCGGCCGAGTGCACGGCAGTGGCCGAGTACACGGGACTGTGGGGCTGGGCCGTCGCGCCGGGGGCGCGGGCCGCGGCCGGCCGCTGCTCGTGCGGCCGGGCGGACTGCCCCTCCCCCGGCGCCCACCCGCTGGACTTCGCTCCCGAGGTCCCCGCGGGCGCCACGCTCGACGCCGCGGCCGGCACCTGGGCCCGGGTGCCGGGCGCCTCGATGCTGCTTCCGGTGGGCCGCACCTTCGACGTCCTCGATGTCCCCGAGGCGGCAGGGCGCCGGGCGCTGGTGCGGATGGAGCGGATGGGTCTGCCGCTCGGCCCGGTCGCGGTGACGCCGGCCGGGCGGGCGCAGTTCTTCGTCGCTCCGGGGGCCGCCGCCGAGCTCCCGCAGTTGCTGTACCGGATGGGCTGGGACGACGCGGGGCTGGACCTGCGGGCGCTGGGGCCCGGCTGCCACATCACCGCCCCGCCGTCCGACGAGGGCGGCCGGGGCCCGGTCCGCTGGCTGCGCCCGCCGGTGCTGGACACGGCGGCCGCGCCGCCGGAGGCCCGGCTGCTGCTCGGCACGCTGGCGTACAGCTGCCACCGCGCACCGCTGTGCGGCTGAGCGCGTCGGCACCGGAGCCGGAGCCCGTCCCGTAACACCGAAGAGCCCGACCGCTGCTTGTGTCATGCGGTCGGGCTCTTCGGGTGCGGCGCGGAGTGTCAGTCGCCGATCAGGGCGTCCACGAACGCCTCCGGCTCGAAGGGGGCCAGGTCGTCCGGGCCCTCGCCGAGTCCGACCAGCTTCACCGGCACACCCAGCTCGCGCTGGACGGCGACGACGATGCCGCCCTTGGCGGTGCCGTCCAGCTTGGTGAGCACGATGCCGGTGATGTCCACGACCTCGGCGAACACCCGGGCCTGCACCAGACCGTTCTGCCCGGTCGTGGCGTCGAGGACCAGCAGGACCTCGTCGAGCGGACCGTGCTTCTCGACGACCCGCTTGACCTTGCCGAGCTCGTCCATCAGCCCGGTCTTGGTGTGCAGCCGTCCGGCGGTGTCGATGAGGACCACGTCGGCACCCTCGGCGATGCCTTCCTTCACCGCGTCGAAGGCGATCGACGCGGGGTCGCCGCCCTCGGGGCCGCGCACGGTGCGGGCGCCGACGCGCTCGCCCCAGGTCTGGAGCTGGTCGGCGGCAGCCGCCCGGAAGGTGTCGGCCGCGCCGAGCACGACGCTGCGGCCGTCGGCGACGAGCACCCGGGCCAGCTTGCCGGTGGTGGTGGTCTTGCCGGTGCCGTTGACGCCGACGACCATCACGACGCCGGGGGTGTCGAGACCGCTCTCCGTCTTGACCGCGCGGTCGAAGTCGGTGCCGAGCAGGGTGAGGAGCTCCTCGCGCAGCAGCCCGCGCAGCCCTTCGGGGGTACGGGTGCCGAGCACGCGGACGCGCTCGCGGAGCCGCTCCACCAGTTCCTGGGTGGGCGCGACACCGACGTCGGCGGTGAGGAGGGTGTCCTCGATCTCCTCCCAGGTGTCCTCGTCGAGGTTGTCGCGGGACAGGAGGGTGAGCAGCCCCTTGCCGAGGGAGTTCTGCGAGCGGGCGAGCCGGGCGCGCAGCCGTACCAGACGGCCGGCGGTGGGCTCGGGCACTTCGAGGGCGGGGGCGGCGGCCGCCTCCGGCTCGACGGCCTCGGGGGCCTCCTCGGCGGGAGCCTCGGCCTCGGGCGGGCCGGCCTCCTCGATGGTGCGGCGCGGTTCCTCGCGCGGCGTCTCGGCTTCCTCGCCGACATGGGGCTCGGCGGGAGGAGTGATGGTCGGCGTGCTCGACGGCGCCGGGGGCAGCTGCTTCTTCTTGCGGCTGCTGACCACGAGCCCGCTGATCACGCCGACCGCGACCAGGGCGATGACTACAGCAAGGATGACGAATTCCATAACCCACCCAGTATCAGTCACGTCCGCCCGAGGGGACCGCCCCGAAGGATCCCTCGGGCATCCCTATGAGCGTTATGCACCCTTTGGCGGTAAAGGTACGATCCTGCCCGTGGAGACCCGCGGCCTGGAGCCCGTCCCCGACAACGAGCGCACCGGCCGGGTCCGGACCCTCTTCCCCACCTGGGTCGGTGCGAACCTGACCGTGCTCCTCCTCACCGTCGGCGCCGGGCTCGTCGTCTTCAACGGGCTGAATCTCTGGCAGGTGCTGGCGGTCGCCGTCCTCGCCTCGGTCATCGGATTCGGACTGGTCGGACTGGTCTCGGTCGCGGGCAGCCGGGGCGGGGCACCTGGCATGGCCCTGTCCCGGGCCGTCTTCGGACAGCGCGGCAATCTGCTGCCCGGCGCGCTGACCTGGGTCGCCCGCTGGGGCTGGGAGACCGTGAACGCGGTCACCGGCACCTACGCGGTGCTCGCCGTGCTGAATCTGCTCCTCGGCGTCACGGCCGGCCTCCGTCCGACCCTGGTGACCCTGCTCGCCTTCGTGGGATGCAGCTGGCTGCTGTCGGGGCTGGGCGCGGGAGCACTGCGGGTGTGCTGCACCTGGTCGGCGTATCTCTTCGGCGGCGTCAGCGTGCTGGTGCTGGTCCATCTCATCGGCGCGACCGACTGGCGGTCCGTGCTGGACCGGCCCGCCGGGCCTCCTGCGCTGATGATCGCCGGGGTGGGCACCCTCGCGGCGGGCGGTATCAGCTGGGCCCCGTCGGGCCCCGACTTCGCCCGCTATCTGCCGCGCGACGCGTCCGGCCGGGCGATGGCCGGGGCGATCGTGGGCGGCGCCGGGATCGTGTACGTACCGATGGTGCTGATGGGCGCCGTGATGGCGGTCGCCGAACCGGGTCTGGCCGTCACCCGCGACCCGGTCGCGTTCATCGGTCCCCTGCTGCCCGACTGGCTCTCGGTGCCGTATCTGCTGTTCGTCGTGGCCGGCATGGTGCTGATCAACGCGATGTCGATGTATTCGGCCGGTTTCACCGCGCAGACGCTGGGATTCTCGGTCCCCCGCACCTGGGCGGTCGGCGTGAACGCCGCGATCAGTCTGTTCCTGGCGGCGTCGCTGATGCTCACGGCCGCGGGTTTCCTGGATTCCTTCGTCTCCTTCCTGACCCTTCTCGCCGTGACGTTCTCCGCATGGATCGGGGTCTTCGCGGTGGATCTGCTGCGCGGCCGCACCTACGATCCGGCGGCGCTCCTGGACACCACACCGGCCAGTGCCTACTGGTACACCGGGGGCTTCGCCGTGCCGGCCGTGACCGCGTGGGCCGCGGGCCTGGCGACGGGCCTGCTCTTCACCGGGGTGCGGTGGTTCGCCGGGCCGCTCGCCACCACCTGGACCGGGCGTCACGGGCTGGGCTGGGCGGCCACGATCACGGTCTCCGCCACCCTGTACGCGATCCTGCCCCGCCCCGTGCCCCGTCCCGCCGGACGGGCCCGGGACGGCGGCGGCGAGCCCGGCGCGGACACACCCCTACACTTCTGACGCTACGTCAGCTACTGTCCCGCCCGCCGAGTCCGCCCGACGATGGGGACAAGTCTCATGGCCTTCACAGTGGTCCGGTTCAATCTCGTCGATCCCGACGCCACCCCCGAGCCGCTCTCGGCCCGCTACCGCGCCGCGCTGGAGATGGCCGCGTACGCCGACGGGCACGGCATCGGCACCGTGCAGACCGAGGAGCACCACGGCACCGCCAACTCCTGGCTGCCCTCCCCCTTCGTCTTCGCCGGCTCGGTCTTCGGCGCCACCCGCCGGATCGCGGTCACCGTCTCGGCGATCATCGGCCCACTGCACGACCCGTTGCGGCTGGCCGAGGACATCGCGGTCCTGGACCTGCTGAGCGCCGGGCGGCTGGTGACGGTCGCGGGGATCGGCTACCGGCCCGAGGAGTACGAGCAGGCGGGCGTCGAGTGGGGCCGGCGCGGCAGGCTCCAGGACGAGCTCCTAGAGACGCTGCTCCAGGCGTGGACCGGTGAGCCGTTCCCGTACCGGGGCCGTACGGTGCGCGTCACGCCGCGCCCGTACACCAGGCCCCACCCGCTGCTGCTGGTGGGCGGCAGTTCGCGGGCGGCGGCGCGGCGGGCGGCCCGGTTCGGACTGCCGTTCTTCCCGAGCGCGCATCTGCCGGAGCTGGAGGCGTACTACCAGGAGCGGCGTGCCGAGTTCGGGACGGACGGCTTCTGCATGATGCCCGCCGCCGAGACACCGCTGCTGCACGTGTCGACGGACCCGGACCGCACCTGGGCGGAGTACGGCGAGCACTTCCTGCACGAGGCGCGCACCTACGCCTCCTGGCAGTCCAAGGACATCCGCTCCGCCGTGCGTTCGGCGGCGACGACGGTGCCGGAACTGCGGGCCGAGGGGGTCTACCGGGTCGTCACCCCCGAGGAGTGCGCCGCGGCGGCCTCGGAGCTGGACAGTCTGGTGCTGCATCCGCTGTGCGGCGGGATGCCGGTCGAGGAGGGGTGGCGCAGTCTGCGGCTGTTCTGCGAGGCCGTTGCACCGGACGCGCCCCCGGGCGGGCCCTAACCCATCTCCTCCAGGGCCTTGCCCTTGGTCTCCTTCACGAACTTGAGCACGAAGGGGATCGAGAGCGTGGCGAAGCACGCGTAGATGATGTACGTGCCCGACAGGTTCCAGTCGGACAGGCTCGGGAAGCTCGCGGTGATCGCCCAGTTGGCGAGCCACTGCGCGGACGCGGCGACGCCGAGCGCGGCGGCGCGGATCTTGTTGGGGAACATCTCACCGAGGAAGACCCAGACGACGACACCCCACGACAGCGCGAAGAAGAGCACGAACACATGGGCCGCGACGAGCGCCACGACACCCTGGGTGCTGGGAAGTTTGCCGTCCACCAGATCGGCGGAGAAGGCCCAGGCCTCGAAGGCGAGGGCGATGGCCATACCGGTGGAGCCCGCCAGGGCGAGCGGCTTGCGGCCCACCCGGTCCACCAGCACCATCGCGATGACGGTGCCGATGATGTTGATGATGGACGTGGTGAACGACCAGAAGAACGAGGCGGTCGGGTCGATGCCGACGGACTGCCAGAGCGTCGCCGAGTAGTAGAACGCCACGTTGATGCCGACGAGTTGCTGGAAGACGGACAGCCCGATACCGACCCAGACGATCGGCAGGAAGCCGAAGCGGCCGCCGAGCAGGTCCGTGAACCTGGACTTGTGCTCGCGGTGCATCGCGGTCTCGATCTCGGTCACCCGGGCATCGAGGTCGACGCTCCTGCCCTCGACCTCCTCCAGGATCTTCCGCGCCCGGTCCTTCTTGCCGACCGAGATCAAGAACCGCGGCGACTCGGGGATCGCGAAGGACAGGAGCCCGTACAGGACGGCCGGGACGACCATCACACCGAGCATCCACTGCCAGGCTTCGAGGCCGCCGACCTTTCCGCGCTGGTCGCCGCCGGCGAGCTGCAGGATGCCGTAGTTGACCAGCTGGGAGATGGCGATGCCGACGACGATCGCCGCCTGCTGGAAGGAGCCGAGCCGGCCGCGGTAGGCGGGCGGCGAGACCTCCGCGATGTACGCCGGGCCGATCACCGAGGCCATGCCGATGGCGAAGCCACCGATGATGCGCCACATCGCCAGGTCCCAGAGCGCGAACGGGAGCGCGGAGCCGACGGCGCTGATGGTGAAGAGCACGGAGGCGATCTGCATGCAGCGGATACGGCCGATACGGTCGGCGATGCGCCCCGCGGTGGCCGCGCCGATCGCACAGCCGATCAGGGCGATGGCGATCACCTGGGCGAGCGTTCCCGAGCCGATGTCGTAGCGGCTGCGGATCGCCTCGACGGCGCCGTTGATGACGGAGCTGTCGTAGCCGAAAAGGAAGCCGCCCATGGCGGCGGCCGCGGTGATGAAGATGACATGGCCGAGGTGGTCCGGGTGCGCCGCTCGGGCTCCGGATTCCGGTCCCTGCGATGTGTGGGTCACATGAGCTCCTGATGCCTGGCCGCGTCGTCAGGTGTGGGGGCGAACTCTTCCAAGTGGCGCATAACTTCCCCATGGCCACCACTTGAAGGTAAAACCGACGCCGCGGAGATCATTCACCCATGTTTCGAAGCGGATTTCCGGAACCATGTACAGGCCTGTCGAGGAATATCCGGAGAGCACATCGAAGCCTTGAAGGTGGCACAAAGGCTTCAGCGCAGGCGCTGGCTGATGACCTTCGAGACTCCGTCGCCCTGCATCGATACGCCGTACAGCGCGTCGGCGACCTCCATCGTCCGCTTCTGATGTGTGATCACGATGAGCTGAGAGCTCTCCTGGAGCTCCTCCATGATCCGGATGAGCCGCTGCAGATTGGTGTCGTCGAGCGCCGCCTCGACCTCGTCCATCACATAGAAGGGACTCGGCCGGGCCTTGAAGATGGAGACCAGCAACGCCACCGCCGTGAGCGAGCGTTCGCCGCCGGACAGCAGCGAGAGCCGCTTGACCTTCTTGCCGGGCGGCCTCGCCTCCACGTCCACACCGGTCGCGAGCATGTTGTCCGGGTCGGTCAGGACGAGCCGGCCCTCGCCCCCCGGGAAGAGCCGCGAGAAGACGCCCTCGAACTCACGGGCCGTGTCCCGGTACGCCTCCGTGAACACCTGCTCGACCCGCTCGTCGACCTCCTTGATGACCTGTATCAGGTGGGCCCGGGTCTTCTTCAGGTCCTCCAGCTGCTCGGAGAGGAACTTGTGCCGCTCCTCCAGCGCCGAGAACTCCTCCAGGGCGAGTGGATTCACCTTTCCGAGTTGCTGATACGCCCGTTCGGCCGACTTCAGCCGCTTCTCCTGCTCGGCCCTGACGAACGGTCTCGGCCGGTTGCGCGGATGGTCCGGGTCCTGCGGCAGTTCCTCGCCCTCCGCGGCAGGCGAGGGCGGTACGAGCTGATCGGGGCCGTACTCGGCGGCCAGCCCGGCCGGCTCGACGCCCAGCTCCTCCAGGGCCTTCGCCTCCAGCTGCTCCATCCGCAGCCGCTTCTCGGCACCGAGCACCTCGCCGCGGTGGACGAAATCGGTGAGCTTGTCCAGCTCGCCCTTGAGCTCGCGGCCCCGGCCGCGCTCGGCCGCCAGCCCCCGCTCCCGCTCCGCCTTCGCCGCCTCGGCCGCCCCCCGCTCCCGCTCGGCCCGTACGACGGACACCTCGACGTGCGCGAGCAGCTGACGGGCACCGGACGCGACGGCGGAGGCCACCGCCGCCTCGTGGCGCAGCCGGGCCCGGCGCCGCTCGGCGCGGGCGCGGGCCTCCCGTTCGGCGCGGGCGCCCCGGTCGAGGGAGTCGGCCCGGCCCGCCAGCGCCCTGACCCGCTCCTCGTGGGTGCGCACCTGGAGCCGGGCCTCCATCTCGGTCTGGCGGGCATTGGCCCCGTCGGCGGCGAGCCGGTCGCGCACCGAGGTGTCCGGCTCCTCCTCGACCGGCGTCTCCTCGGCGACCAGCAGCCGCTCGGCCAGCTCCTCGGCCTCCTCGGTCGCCCGTTCGAGGGCCTCCTGGGCGCGGGCGGCCGACGCGGTCGTCCGCTCGGCCTCACCGGCCGCGCCACGGGCCTGCCCGGCCAGCCGCCCCAGCTGCTGGGACACCCCGGACTTCTCCCGCTCGGCCGCCCGGCGCCGCTCGGCCAGCTCCTCGACCAGCCCGGCCGCGGCCCGGCGCCGCTCCCCCGCGATCCGCTGCTCCTCGGTCAACCCGGTGCACCGCACGGCCAGTTCCCCGAGCTGGGCGGCGGCCTCGTCGACCGAGGCCTGCACTTCGAGGAGGCTCGGCGCCCCGGCGGAGCCGCCGTGCGCGAAGTGGGCCGAGAGGATGTCCCCCTCGGCGGTCACGGCCGTCAGCTCCGGGTGTACGGCGACGAGGTCCTCGGCGTCCTCCAGCGTGCCGACGACCACCATGTCCCGCACCAGCCTGCGCACGGCGTCCGTCAGTTCGACGGGCCCGCGGACGAGATCGGCCACGGCGCGCGGCCCTCCGGCACCGGCACCACCACCAGCATCATCGGCCCCCTCCTGCCCGGGGACCTCGGCGCGCCGCACCGCGCCCAGCAGCAGCGCCGCCCGCCCCGCGTCCTGCTTGCGCAGCAGCCGGATCGCCTCCGCCGCCGTGGCCGGGTCCGTCACCGCGACCGCGTCCGCCGCCGCGCCCAGTGCCGCCGCCACCGCCACCTCGTGTCCGGGCGCCACCGTCAGGAGTTCCGCGGCCGGGCCGACCACGCCGGACAGCCGGTCCCGCGCCCCCAGCAGCGCGCCCGTGCCGTCCTTGCGGCGCAGACCGAGGGCCAGCGCCTCGTGGCGGGCCGCGACCGCCGCCCGCTTCCGTTCCGCGGCGGTGGCCGCTTCCCGGGCCTCGGAGAGCGCCCCCTCCGCCTCCGCGAGCTCCGTCTTGGCGGCCTCGTGCCGCTCGCCGAGCTCCTGATCCCCGGCGTCCAGACCCTCGACCTCGGCCTTGAGCTGCTCGTACTCCTCCTGGGCGGCCACCGCCCGCTCCCGCGCCTCGTCCCGGGAAGCGGCCAGCCGGTCGATCTCGGCCTGCGCCGAACCGGCCCGGCTGCGGGCCGCGTTGACCTGCCCGCTGAGCCGGGCGAGCCCTTCGCGGCGGTCCGCGATCGCGCGGGCGGCGTCCTTGAGCCTGCGCTCCTCGGCCGTCAACTCCCGTTCCAGTTCACCGCGGTGGGCTGCGGTGTCCTCCAGGGCGTGCTCCGCGGCCGTCAGCGCGGCGGCCAGCTCCGCCTCCTGCTCGCGGATCCGGGCCGCCTCCCGCTCCATGCTTTCAGGGTCCCGGAATCCCGTGCCGCGCCGCTCCTCCTCCGGAGCGGCGGAGGCGCTCTTCACCCGGGCGTCGGCCAGCGAGATCGTGCCGCGCACCCGCTCGGCCAGCTGGGACAGCTCGTACCAGGTCTGCTGGGCCCGCTGGAGCCGCGGTGTCAGCCGCCGCACCTCGTCCTCCAGCTCCGCCTCGCGGGCCAGGGCTGCCTTGAGTTCCGCTTCCGCGGCCTCACGGCGCTGCTTGAGCGCCGCTTCGTCGGCGATCTCGCTGCGCAGCGCCGTGCGCAGCGACACCAGGTCGTCGGCGAGCAGCCGCAGTCTGGCGTCGCGCAGATCGGCCTGGATCACGGCGGCACGGCGCGCCACGGCCGCCTGCCGGCCGAGCGGTTTGAGCTGCCGCCGCAGTTCGTCGGTGAGGTCCTGGACACGGGCGAGGTTGGCCCCCATCGCGTCCAGCTTCCGCAGCGCCTTCTCCTTCCGCTTGCGGTGCTTGAGCACGCCCGCGGCTTCCTCGATGAACGCGCGACGGCCCATCGGATCGGCATGGAGCACGGAATCCAGCTGGCCCTGACCGACGATGACATGCATCTCGCGGCCGATGCCGGAGTCCGAGAGGAGTTCCTGGATGTCCAGGAGCCGGCAGGTGTCGCCATTGATCTGGTACTCGCTGCCGCCATTGCGGAACATGATCCGAGTGATCGTCACTTCGGCGTACTCGATGGGCAGTGCGCCGTCGGAATTGTCGATGGTCAACGATACTTCGGCCCGTCCGAGCGGGGGCCTGCCGGTGGTGCCGGCGAAGATCACGTCTTCCATCTTGCCGCCGCGCAGGGATTTGGCGCCCTGTTCCCCCATGACCCAGGAGAGCGCGTCCACCACATTGGACTTGCCGGACCCATTGGGGCCGACAACACAGGTGATGCCGGGTTCGAACCGCAGCGTCGTGGCGGAGGCGAACGATTTGAAACCACGCAGGGTCAGGGCCTTGAGGTGCACGCCGCCGGACTCTACCTTTCGCTCTCGGTTTCGCTGATGAAGGTGCAGGGCACATCAGACGTTAAGGGAAGGGGTGTACGGCGGGGGCGGGTCCCGCACAGGTCCGGGCGGAAAAGGACCGGAGGGAAAAAGAAAGAAGGGACGCCGGAGCGCCCCTTGTAAATCTTGTGCGGTGTTACGTGCGGTGTTACTGGTGCATCTGGGCATGACGGATCAAGGACATGTCACAAGGGTGACAGATCAAGAGCAGTGATCTTCAATGATCCGGCGACGATCCGGGTGATGATCTCGGACGGCTGACGCCTACGGCCCGACCGGCCCCTGGGGGCCCTCGGTCAGGTCAGCGCCGGCTCCGCCTGAGGTACGCCGATGTCGATGCTGTCGAGCAGCGACTCTTGGTGCTGGGCGGCGGCATTCAACGCGTCGTTCTCGTCCTGGATCCGTACGAGCTCGGATTCGAGGTCCTGGACGCGCTGCTGGAGCCGTCGCATCTCGGCGAGGAGTCGCGGGTCGGAACCGCCGACGTAACCGAGAAGCGCCTTTGCCATGATGGATGGTCCTCCACACTGAGTGACCGACCGATGCGGTGTGGGTCGTGAGGGATTCGCACCCGCGGTGCTCGGCAGTGCTCTGTCATCACTGCTGTTCTGCTGCCAAACAGCTCTGCCAAACAGCTAAGGTGCGCGGGGATTTCAGCGTCTCACCAAAAACTTTGACGGTCAACACGATCACACCCTGTAGAGGCGGGCAGCCCGGGGGCGCGCGGCTCGTCGATCATGCGGCGCGGCTCTCCTGCGGGGCCCTGCGGGGCGTGGAGATCATCCTTACTGCCGCAGCCTGGCATGCCAACCGAATCTTGGCAACCACCCGGTCATTCCGCAGGTCATTTCATGTGTACGCGGATGAGCGCCCGGCCCGGCAACCCCCGGCAATGCTTCGAACACGGTCCGAACACAGACCGCTCCGCGCCCCCGCACCGGGCCCGGATCAGCGGATCGCGAAGCCCTCGTATCCACCGCGCGGGGTGTCCCATATCTCAGTGACTCCGTCCACGCGTCCGGGTGTGTCGTCCGAGCGCAGCCAGTCCAGCAGGCGGTGGCAATTCTCACGTCGTCCCTCGGCCACGACCTGCACCCTGCCGTCGTCGAGGTTCAGGGCGAAACCGGTGAGACCACCGATCTCCAGGGCGTTCGCCCTGGTGAACCAGCGGAACCCCACTTGCTGCACTCGGCCGCGCACCCATGCGGTGAGCCGTACGTCTTCGTTCATGCCCGCACGCTAACCGGCCGATTGCCCTTGGAGCACGTCCCGCCCTTGGGGCATGGCGTACAGTCCCGACGCAATGACCTCACCCGAACGGGTGAGGCTTGTTGACGCCGGGTGCGGCGTCCAGACCTCAGAAGGGCTCAGCAGATGGGACGCCATCGACGCTCCGCCACAGCTCCGGCCGCTGAGGACCACGCGGCGAAGGGCTCGGGCCACGACCGGCGCGGGCACCGCGGGAAGCGCTCCGGGGCACCTGTCCGTACAGGACTGATCGGCGTCTCCGCCGCCCTTGCCGTGGGAGCCGTGGCGGTGGCCTCCGGCCTGGTGCCCGGCGGCGAGGGCTACGGCCCGGGCGGCGGCGCCGACCGGGTGCGGGCCGAGGGCGCCCCCGATCTGCTGGCCCAGGACGGCGCGGGCACCGCACCGGCCGACCGCTCCACCACCCCCACCACGGCCGGCCGCGGCACCGGCCGGGCCGAGGGCCCGGCGAAGGCGGGGTCCCCCACCGGATCCGCCGCTTCCCCTTCGAAGAAGTCCGGGACGCCCGAGCGGGCGCAGCCGTCCTCGTCGGCACCGTCGAAGTCCGCCGATGCCGGAAGCGGGAAGACCACCGCTCCCGCCGCCGAGCGGTCGTCGGCCGCGCCGAAGACCTCCGCACCCGCCACCCGCAGTGCCGCGGCCCCGTCCTCCGCCCAGTCCGCCGTACTGGCCCTGGTCAACCAGGAACGCGCCAAGGTCGGCTGCAGCCCCCTGACCGCCAGGGCCTCGCTCGCCTCGCTCGCCCAGGACTTCAGCGAGGACATGGCCGCCCGCGGCTTTTTCGACCACACCGACCCCGACGGCAGGACCCCCTGGGACCGCGCCTCGAAGGCCGGTGTGCAGGGCCTCGCCGCCGAGAACATAGCCCGCGGCCAGGCCGACGCGCGGGCCGTGATGGATTCCTGGATGAACAGCGACGGCCACCGGGCGAACATTCTCAACTGCGACTACAAGACGCTCGGCGTCGGTGTCCACTACGGCTCCGGCGGCCCCTGGTGGACCCAGGACTTCGGCTCCTGAGATTTCCGCAGGTCAGCGACCTATGAACCCTCTTGGGCCGCCAGGGGGGCCTACGCCATGGCGCGTAAGGCTTGGTCGGGGGTTGAGATCATCAGCGCGTCCACTCCGTTGACGCTGGATGAGTACGTCGACTCCATTCAGGACGTTCGCTTGGTGATCGACATGCTTGTAGGCGCACTACAGCGGTTGCTGCTCTACCCGGACCAAGGATTCATGATCGCGCAGTCGGAGCCGGACGTGATGGCGGCATACGAGCGGCTGTGCCGAGAGGGCTTCACGAGTCGGCTCCTCACCACAGACAAGCCAACCCCTTGAGATCACCTTCGGCGCGCAGCACGGTCGCCCCCCACACAGTGCCCCAACGTTCGTTCGCACGACGGCCGCAAGGTGATCACTAGCCCTTGCCCCGGGCCAGGTTGTTACAGGTTTCTCTACCTCATCAAGGCACCCGGCTCTGGCTGCGCCCGCGCTCCTGCCTGCGGCCCGCTCGGCGCTGCCGCCGCCGACGCGCGCCCGCAGTGGATAGGCCCGAGGGCATGAGACGAGAACCGAGCCCGCGGCTCAGGTCATGCCTCCGGCGGGGGCGCTCAGACTCCGGGATGGACGGGGCGCCGTTCGCGAGTGCCGGCCGGAACGTGGCGAGCGTCGTGGGGCTCCCATTCCGACCACCTTCGACCCAGGCGGAGCCGAGCAGTCGCGACCCAGGCCGTCAAGGTCGTTCGTACAGTGGCGCGCTCCACCGCGCAGCCATCGCGGACCGCTGGGCCGACCTGGACCCGCCACGCTCGAAGCGGCAAACGGTTGACAGCCGCCCAAGATGCGACTGCTCAAGAGGCGACTAGCGTATGTAAGTGGAAGCCGGAACCCGGCAGTATGCCCCTTCCGGCGGATCCTTGAAGACCGCGGCCTCCGCGCATTCGTGAAACGCCCGCACTGCGGGACTACGGAGCCGGTCGGGGAAGCTCATCCCCCATGACACGTGGCGAATTCAAGATCACGCCGCGCACCTTATGGCTGCGGTCGACAATCGCGCGTCCGACACAACGCGCAAGTCGATCAAAGGAAAGGTGCAGATCATGAAGGCGCAGCGTCTGAAGCACCTCTTTGCGGTTTCCGCAGCCGGTCTTCTCGTGGCCGGTGGTGCCGCGATCGGCGCAGCGGGGACCTCAGCTGCCGCGGCTCCGACTCACGCCCAGACTTCCGTGAGCTCCTACGGTGACCACGGCGGCGGCTACGGCGGCGGCGACTACGGCGGCGGCTACGGCGGCGGCTACGGCGGCGGCGGCGGCTACGGCGGCGGCGGCTACGGCGGCGGCGGCTACGGCGGCGGCGGCTACGGCGGCGGCGGCTACTGAGATTGACTGAGCACCTTCGGAGCGCGGTGTGTGACCGTTGTTCGGCTCTCTGGTCGGAGTACGTGCACACACCGCGCCCTCTCCGGTGGTCGACCGGTGCTGTACAGCAGTGAAGTACAGCAACCGCCGCGACTGCAGTCGACCAACATCAACCTGCCAGCGAACGTCCGATCAGCCGGGCAGACCTCAGCGACCGTCCTGCCCGTAGTTCGCATCGAGTGGCAGCGGCATCAACGGAGCGCTCTCCCGGGGCCGTCTCAGGGCCGTGGAAGGGCGCTCAACGATGACCAATACCGACCTTCTTCGGCTTCTGGCTGTACGCCCGCACAGCGCTCCCCCGGAGAAAGCGCGTTCCGGCGGTGAGCGCTGTGCGGGCGTACGCTGCTGGGTATGGACGAGAACACCCGTCTGGACGAGCTCGCCTTCGATGTGTTCTCCAGACAGTGCCCCTCACGCGGCACGCTGGAGCATGTCACCGGACGCTGGGGCAGCCTGACGCTGGGCGCGCTGTACGAAGGCGGTTTCCGCTTCAACGAGCTCCGTCGCCGGGTCGACGGGGTCAGCGAGAAGATGCTCTCCCAGACGCTCCACGCCCTGGAACGGGACGGCCTGGTCCTCCGCGAGGCGCAGCCCACCAATCCACCGCGCGTCGACTACGAGCTGACCCCCCTGGGCCGGCAGGTGGCCGAGCGGCTGCTCGCGCTGATCCAGCTCGTCGAGGGCCGGATGCCCGAGGTGCTCCGGGCGCGCGAACACTACGACGGAACGCACCCCACGTCTTAGGGCGTCAGGCGCGGCGGCCGCTGGCAGCGCGGGCAGAAGTAGCTGGAGCGGTTCATCCAGGGGCGGCGGCGCATCGGCGTACCGCAGCGGTGGCAGGGCTCGTCCTCGCGTCCGTAGGCGTCGAGCGAGCGGTCGAAGTAGCCGGACTCGCCGTTCACATTGACGTAGAGGCTGTCGAAGCTGGTGCCGCCCTGGTCGAGCGCCGCGCTCATCACGTCGCGGACGTGGCCGAGCAGTTCGGCCGACTTGGGGCGGGTGAGGGTCGCGGTCGGCCGGTCGTAGTGCAGTCTGCTGCGCCAGAGCGCCTCGTCCGCGTAGATGTTGCCGACGCCGCTGATCAGCGACTGGTCGAGCAGAGCCCGCTTGACGGTCGTACGGCGCAGGCGCAGGGCCGCGTGGAAGGCGGCGTCGTCGAAGGCCGGGTCCAGGGGGTCGCGGGCGATGTGCGCGATGGTGTCGGGCAGGCCGTCGAGGGTGTTCTCGTGGAGCGAGAGCCCGCCGAAGGTCCGCTGGTCGACGAAGCGGAGCTCGGTGCCCAGAGAGTCGTCGAAACGGATCCGGATGCGCAGATGTTTCTCGTCGGGTGCGTCCTGCGGCTGCACGAGCAGCTGGCCGCTCATGCCGAGATGGCCCAGGAGCGAGCTGGCCGCGTCGTCCAGCGGCACCCAGAGGTACTTGCCCCGGCGCATCGCCGTACCGAAGCGGGCGCCGCCGAGCCGGGCCGCGAAGTCCACGCCGCCGGCGAGATGGCGGCGGACGGCACGCGGGTGCAGGACCTCGACATCGCCGACCGTCCGGCCGGTGACCCAGCGTTCCAGACCACGTCGTACGACTTCGACCTCGGGCAGCTCGGGCACGGTGTCGCTCCTGAAGGGATGATCTGAGAAAAGGGTACGTTTTCGGGCAGGACGAACCCCCCGGCACGCGGGGGCGCCGGGGGGTTCTGGAGGGTCAGGCCGGAGTCGCGTCCGTGGACGGCGACGGGCCTGCAGGGGTGTCGGCGACCCCTCCATCGGCAGCGGCCTTCGCCGCTGCCGCCCGTTCCTCCGCGGCGGCGCTGATCTCGCGCCAGGCGGACTCCGCCGCCTGCTGCTCCGCTTCCTTCTTGCTACGACCGGTGCCGGTGCCGTACGAGACACCACCGACGCGAGCAGCAGCAGTAAAGGTCTTCTCGTGGTCCGGGCCGGTCTCCGTGACGATGTACTCGGGGACTCCGAGGCTCTCGCCGGCGGTGAGCTCCTGGAGGCTGGTCTTCCAGTCCAGGCCGGCACCGAGGTTGGAGGACCTGTCGATCAGCGGGTCGAAGAGCCGGTGGACCAGCTCCGAGGCCGCGCCGAGGCCCTGGTCGAGATAGACCGCGCCGATCACCGCTTCAAGGGTGTCGGCGAGGATGGACGCCTTGTCCCGGCCTCCCGTGCCCTCTTCACCCCGGCCGAGCCGGATGAAGGAGCCGAGTTCTAGGCCGCGGCCCACTTCCGCAAGCGCACGCGAGTTGACCACCGCGGCCCGCAACTTGGCCAGCTGGCCTTCGGGCAGGTCGGGGTGGGTGCGGTACAGCGTGTCCGTGACCACCAGGCCGAGCACCGAGTCCCCGAGGAATTCGAGCCGCTCGTTGGTGGGCAGACCGCCGTTCTCGTACGCGTACGAACGGTGGGTCAGCGCGCGCACCAGAAGGGCGGTCTCGAGTTGATACCCGAGCCGCCCTTCCAGAAGCGTGTGGGACGAGGCTGTGTTGACGTTGTCTGCCTTCTTCTTGGCGTTGGACAACTCAGACATCGGGCCTCTCACCAGCCGCTCAGACCTCGAGGACCTGGCGCTTGTTGTACGTGCCGCAGCTGGGGCACGCGATGTGCTGCAGCTTCGGCTCCTGGCAACGCTCACACGAAACCAGGGTGGGGACCGCAGCCTTCCACTGCGACCGGCGGTGGCGCGTGTTGCTGCGCGACATCTTCCGCTTCGGAACAGCCACGGCTACTTCTCCTGCTTCTCGTCGACGCCCGCTTCGGCGCCGCCCATGTTGTCCTTCTCGCCGTCCTGAACGGTGTCGGCGAGTCCCTGCAATGCCGCCCAACGAATGTCGACGGCATCGTGGTGATGACCGGGGTTCTCGTCCAGCCTGATTCCGCATTCGGAACACAGACCGGCACAGGACTCCCGGCACACCGGCTGCATCGGCAGTGCGAGCACCACCGCATCACGCAGCACTGGTTCGAGGTCGAACAGGCCGTCCTCGATGAAGAGCCTGTCCTCGTCGTCCTCAACGTCGTCGGCCGGCTCCGCCTTGCTGCTGCGGCCCCGGTCATCGGCGTCAGGGTACGAGAACATCTCCTGGAAGTCCGCCGCAACCTCTAGGCGCAGCGGCTCCAGACACCTTACGCACTCCCCCTCGGCCGACGCACGGGCGGTGCCTGTGACAAGCACCCCTTCCATGACCGACTCGAGACGGAGGTCCAGCTCCACGGGTGCGCCTTCCGGCACACCGATGACCCCTTCGATGCCGAGGACAGCCGGCGGACCAGGTGCGTCCACCGTGCGGGAGAGCCGCTGGAGGGCACCGGGACGCCGGCCCAGCTCGTGCGTATCGAACACGAGGGGGTTTCGGTGGTCGAGGTGGCCGTTCAGGGCTTTTCCTGCTTTCGAAATCATGTGCAACGCACATCGTGGGGAGGGCCGACCGGATTCGGAGTCGAAACGGGCAGCCGGGACCGCGGACATACGCGCGACCGAGGAGCCAGGATACTGGACGCGCCGCCCAGCTCCCAATCCGGGCGATCGGGGCCGCCCGGACCCGGGCCCCGGCCCCTCCCGTCAGCGTTCCTGTTCGTACCGGCGGAGCTGGTCCAGGTCGATCATGCTGGTGTCGAACAGGCTGGTCTCGTCGAGGGCGCTCTCGCCCTGCTGCTGGAGGGCCTGCTGGGGCTGCTGCTGGTGCCAGCCGTCGTACCCCTGTACCGGGACCTGGGCCTGGCTCTGGTCGTAGCCCTGCTGCTGGTAGGCCGCGGCGTACGGGTCCGGCTGCTGCTGGTATCCGTAGACGTCCTGCTGCGGCTGGTCCTGGTAGGCGTAGGTCTCCGCGTAGCCGGGCTGTGTCTGGGCGGGGAACTGCGGCTGGGCCTGCTGGTGCACCGGCTGGGGCGCCGGGGTGGCGAGCTCGGCCAGGCCGGCCCAGTGGTCCTCGTCGCTGATGCGCCCCTGGTCGCCCGCCGCGTCCTGGGCGGCCACGTGCGCGCCGAGGTCGTCGGTGGGGATCCGGCCGTGCAGCTTCTGCCGGCCGCGGCCGACCGCCTCCAGGGTCTTGGCGAGCACGGCCTCGAAGGCGCCCAGCTTGGTGTCGACGTACTCGTCCGCCCGGCGCTGGAGGGTGGCCGGGTCGGTGCTGCGCTCGGGGGCCTCGGCGAAGTCGGGGTCCTCGTAGCCCTGCTCGTCGAACGGCTGGCCGCGGCCGAGGAGCTTCTCGCGGCCCCAGTCGACGGAACCGATCGTCTTGGTGAGGACGACCTCGAAGTTGGCCAGCTTGCTGTCCACGTACTCGTCGGCCTCGGCACGGACCTCGGCGGCCTCGCGGCGGGCCTCGTCGAGGATGCGGTCGGCCTCGCTGCGGGACTGCCTGGCGATCTCGGTGTCGGCGATCAGCGAGGTGCGTTCGGCGCGGGCGGCCCCGATGATCCGCTCGGCCTCTTGGCGGGCCTGCTCGGCCAGCTGCTCCTGGCCGCCGATGAGCTGCTGGGCGTGGGCGAGCGAGCCGGGCAGGGCCTCACGCACCTCTTCGAGCATCGAGAGCAGCTCGGCGCGGTTGACCACGCACGAAGCCGACATGGGCATCGACCGGGCGTTCCCGACCGCTTCGACGATCTCGTCGAGCTTCTTCTGCACGTCCACCGTGTGCTCGCCACTCTCTACAGCCGATTGGAGACGGACGGGACGACTGTAAGGCCAGTCGGCGCCCGTCCGACACCTGGTGACGGTCCGTCAGCGGCTCAGCGCTGGGAGAGACGCTCGGTGAGTGCCTCGTGGACCACCGGGGGGAGCAGGTGGGAGACGTCTCCGCCCCAGGTGGCGACCTCCTTGACCAGGGAGGACGACAGGAAACTGTAGGTGGGATTGGTCGGCACGAAGAGCGTCTCGACGCCGGAGAGGCCGTTGTTCATCTGGGCCATCTGGAGCTCGTAGTCGAAGTCGCTGACGGCCCGCAGGCCCTTGACGATCGCCGGGATGTCGCGCTGCTTGCAGAAGTCGACCAGGAGGCCGTGGAAGGACTCGACCTGGACGTTGCCGAAGTCCGCGGTGACCTGGCGGATCAGGTCGATCCGCTCGTCGACCGTGAACAGGCCCTTCTTGGACTGGTTGATCATCACCGCGACGTGTACGACGTCGTACAGCTTCGAGGCGCGGCCAATGATGTCGAGGTGTCCATTGGTGATGGGGTCGAACGACCCCGGACAGACGGCGCGGCGCAACTTGGTTCCCTCGCTCTCCGGTGCGGTCATCGTGCGTCTTCGCACGTAGAGGCGGCGCGACCGTACCAAAGCGTTCCTTCGCCGTATCGACGGGCCCGCAATCCTTCGAATCCCTCGGGCCAGTCGAAATTTCCGCCTCTGGTGCTCCGTTCCACGGTGACGAGGGCATCGTCCGTGAGCCACCCCTGGGCACGGAGTGTGAGCAGTATCTCGCCAAGATCGTCGTCGGTGACGGCGTACGGCGGGTCCAGGAACACCACGTCGTACGGCTGGGCCGGTGCCGGTCCCGTCACGATCTGCTCGGCCTTGCCGGTGCGGACCTCGGCGCCGGGCAGGCCGAGCGTGCGGACGTTGTCCCGGACGGTGCGGACGGCCCTGGGGTCGGCCTCGACGAGCAGGGCGTGCACCGCGCCCCGGGAGAGCGCCTCCAGGCCGACGGCCCCGGAACCCGCGTACAGATCGGCGATACGGGTGCCCTCCAGGCTGCCGAGAAGGGCTTCCCAGGTGGAGAAGAGGCCCTCGCGCGCACGGTCGGAGGTGGGGCGGGTGCCGGTGCCGGGCGGAACGGCCAGGCGGCGTCCGCCGGCCGAGCCGGCGATCACGCGGGTCATGGGTGTCTGGTCCTCGGTTCGTGGGCGGCCCGCGGGGTGCCCCGGCGCCGTGCCACCCACGATATGGCGTCGTGGCCGGTCGGGCCCGCGCACCCGGTGCCCCCGGTCAGCCCTTGTCCAGGTACTGCTCGCGCTCCTTGTCGAGCAGCGCGTCCAGCGCGGTCCGCAGCTCCGGCAGGTGTTCCAGCTCCGGGTCGGCGGCGACGATCGCGACGGCCTCCTCCCGTGCGGCGGCGATGACCTCCTCGTCGTCGATGACGGTGAGCATCCGCAGCGAGGAGCGGACCCCGGACTGGGCCTGGCCCAGGACATCGCCCTCGCGGCGCTGTTCGAGGTCGATCCGGGAGAGCTCGAAGCCGTCGAGGGTGGCGGCGACGGCGGAGAGCCGGGCGCGGGCGGGACTGGCCTCATGGGCCTCGCTGACCAGCAGGCAGAGCCCGGGGGCGGAGCCCCGGCCGACCCGGCCGCGCAACTGGTGCAGCTGGGAGACCCCGAAGCGGTCGGCGTCCATGATCACCATGGCGGTGGCGTTGGGGACGTTGACGCCGACCTCGATGACGGTGGTAGCGACCAGGACGTCGACCTCGCCCGCGGCGAAGCGGCGCATCACGTCGTCCTTGTCGTCCGGATTCATCCTGCCGTGCAGCACCTCGACGCGCAGACCGGCCAGGGGGCCCTTGGCGAGCTGTTCGGCGATCTCCAGCACGGCGAGCGGCGGGCGCTTGTCGCCCTCGTCCTCGGGCGCCTTCTTCTTCGCCTTCTTCCCCGCCTC
The DNA here is from genome assembly GCF_040652135.1 of Streptomyces sp. NPDC048295. Taxonomy (NCBI): domain Bacteria; kingdom Bacillati; phylum Actinomycetota; class Actinomycetes; order Kitasatosporales; family Streptomycetaceae; genus Streptomyces; species Streptomyces sp. NPDC048295. The sequence goes on along the minus strand of NZ_JBEZLL010000030.1, from coordinate 35,060 downwards.
GTCGTCGGCGTCGTCGCCGATGCGGGGGCAGACCACGTACGCCTGGTGCCCGTTCTCCACTTCCTCCCGCACCCTTTCCCAGGCGCGGCTGAGGAAGTGCGGCTTGTCCTTGGCGGGGACGACATGGCTGGCGATCGGCGAGCGGCCGGCCGGGAGCTGGTCCAGTACGGAGGTCTCCAGGTCGCCGAAGACGGTCATGGCGACCGTACGGGGAATGGGGGTGGCCGTCATGACCAGCAGGTGCGGCGGCTGCTTCCCCTTGGAGCGCAGAGCGTCGCGCTGTTCCACGCCGAAGCGGTGCTGTTCGTCGACGACGACCAGGCCCAGGTCGTGGAACTGCACCTTGTCCTCGATCAGGGCATGGGTGCCGATCACGATCCCGGCCTCGCCGGTGACGAGGTCGAGGAGCGCCTGACGGCGGGCCGCGACGCCCATCGAACCGGTGAGCAGCACCACCTTCGTCCCCTGCTCGGAGCCGCCCAGCATTCCGCCCTCGGCCAGATCGCCCATCATCTCGGTGATGGAACGGTGGTGCTGCTGGGCGAGCACCTCGGTGGGCGCGAGCATGGCGGCCTGCCCGCCCGCGTCGACGACCCCGAGCATGGCCCGCAGCGCGACCATGGTCTTGCCGGAACCGACCTCGCCCTGGAGCAGCCGGTGCATCGGGTGTTCGGTGGCGAGGTCGTCGAAGATCTCCTTGGAGACGCTCTGCTGTCCGTCGGTGAGGGTGAAGGGCAACCTGGCGTCGAAGGCGTCGAGCAGTCCGCCGGGCACGGCTCTGCGCGCGACGGCCGGGAGCTGGGTGTCGGCGTACCGGCGGCGGGCCAGCGCGACCTGGAGGACGAAGGCCTCGTCCCACTTCAGCCGGTCCCTGGCCTGGGCGATGTCCGCCTTGGTCTGCGGGCGGTGGACCTTCAGCAGCGCCTCGGGGAGCGCGGTGAACCCGCGCCCCTCGCGCAGGCTCGGCGGCAGCGGGTCGACGGCCTCCCGGGCGCTGGGCAGCACCGTGTCGACGGCCTTGGCGATGCGCCACGAGTCCAGCTGCTTGCAGGCCGGGTAGATCGGCAGCAGCCGCCCGGCGAAGGCGTCCACCGCCTCGGTGGCCTCGTCGGTGTCCTTGCTGTCCAGCAGCTGGTACGTGGGGTGGGCGAGCTGCATCTTCCGGTTGAAGACGGAGACCTTGCCCGCGAACATCGCCCGCCGGCCGGGCAGCAGCTCCTTGTGCGGCTTGTGGACGCCGTGGCCGAAGAAGACCAGCTGGAGGCGGCCGCTGCCGTCGGTGAGGGTCACTTCGAGGCGCTTGCCGCGGCCGTTGTTGAACATCAGGACGCGGGCGTCGGCGACCTGGGCGACCACCGTCACGTGCTCGTCCAGCGGGAGGTCCGTCAGCGCCGTGAGCCGGCCGCGCTCCTCGTAACGCCGCGGGTAGTGGTGGAGCAGATCCCCGACCGTGTGCAGGTCGAGGTGTTCGGCCATCACCTTCGCGGTGGCTCCGCCGAGCAGCTTCTTGAGGGGTTCATCGAACGCAGACACGCGATCCATTGCACACCACACCACTGACAGATGTCCGGCGGGCACCACCCGGAACCCGGGAATCCCTCGTCGGAGGAGTTCGGCCGCCGGGTTGCACGGACCGGCGCCCGGGACGGCTCCGCTACTCCACGCCGATGAGCAGCGGGGCGCTCTGGGGGCCGCCCCGGTAGACCACCGTGTCCACCGCCAGATAGCCCTCGCGCACGTGCTCCTCCAGCGCGTCCGCGAGGCTGTCGGGGATGTCCTCGCCCAGCACCAGGGTGACCAGTTCGCCGCCTGCCGCCAGCATGCGGTCCAGCACGTCGCGGGCGGTCTGCGGTACGTCTTCGCCGATGACCGCGACGTCGCCGTCGATCAGGCCCAGGATGTCGCCGGCCTGGCAGATGCCCGCCATGGTCCAGGACTGCCGTTCGGCGACGGCGAGTTCGGCGTAGCGGGTGGCACCGGCGGCGGCGGTCATCGCCACCACGTCCTCGTCGAAGCTGCGGTCGGGCTCGTGGACGGCGAGGGCGGCGATGCCCTGGACGGCGGCCCTGGTCGGGATCAGGGCGACCCGGACGCCCTCCGCGCGGGCCTGTTCGGCGGCGGCAGCGGCGGTGTGGCGCAGCTCCGCGTCGTTGGGCAGCAGGACCACCTCGCGGGCGTGCGCCCGCCGGATCGCGTCGACCAGTTCGCCGCTGGCCGGCGGCTCCCCGGGGCGGGCCAGGACCGTCGTGGCCCCGGCCTCCTTGCACAGGCCGCGGAGCCCGTCGCCGGGGACCACGACGACGACCGCGCGCTGCACGGGCTCGGTGTGGGGGTGCACCCGGTCCGCGCCGAAGTGGGTGATCCGGATGCGGTACGGCCGCCCCGCCTCGACCCCGGCCTCCACGGCCGCACCCGCGTCGTCGACATGCACATGGACGTTCCACAGCCCGTCGCCGCCCACCACCACGAGCGAGTCGCCGAGCCGGTCGAGCCGGGTCCGCAGCCGGTCCACCGCCTCGTCCGCGGCCTCCAGCAGGTAGATGACCTCGAAGGCCGGCCCGCCTTCCGCCTCGTCCGCCGCGCAGTCGTCCGGCACGGGGAGGGCGGGCACGGACACCCGGGTGCGCTCGGGGGCCCGCCCGCAGACCGCTTCGACGAGTGCTGCGAGCACCGTCACCAGGCCCTGTCCCCCGGCGTCCACGACGCCCGCCCGGCCGAGGACGGCGAGCTGCCGCGGGGTCGCTTCCAGGGCTGTTCGCGCCCCCTCGTACGCCGCTCGTGCGACCGCCCCGGTTCCGGCGTCGTGCGCGGTGCGCGCGGCGGCCTCGGCGGCCGCGGTGGCCACCGTCAGCACGGTGCCCTCGACGGGGTGGGCGACGGCCTGCCGGGCCGCTTCGGCGGCGACGGCGAGCGCCCGGCGCAGATGGTCCGCGTCATGGCCGACGGCGAGCACGCCCGCCATCCCGCGCAACAACTGGGCCAGAATCGTGCCGGAGTTGCCGCGGGCGCCGATCAGGGCGCCGTGCGCCATGGCCCGTACCGCGTCGGCCGCGACGGGTGCGGTCGCTCCGGTCTCGTGGGCGGCGAAGACCGCTTCGACGGCCTGGGCCGCCGATTCCACGGTCAGGTAGAGGTTCGTACCGGTGTCCCCGTCGGCGACGGGGTACACATTGATCGCGTCGATCGCCTCGCGCTCCCGGCCCAGTGCCTCCAGGGCCAGTGAGCACCAGGTACGCACCGCGACGGCGTCCATCTCGTCGTCGGTCTGCGGCACCTGTCGGACCTCCTCGGATTCGGCCGTGGGCGGCCGGCTGCATCGCAGAGTAGCCCCCGCGCGCCGGGTCCGGCGGGGACAGGGCGCGGGACGAGGTCCGCGGAACCCATGGTAGTTTCGTTCTACCGACGCAGCCGTTGTATGCTGCTTCGGTTGCCCGATGAGAGTCGGGCCATCCCTCCGGTACCGCCACTTCAGTCATATGAATCCGGCGCGCCGGATTTCACTGTAAGTGCATCTGAAGTCTTTGGAGTGACCCGTGGCTGCCAACTGCGACGTCTGCGGCAAGGGGCCGGGCTTCGGCAACAACATTTCGCACTCGCACCGCCGTACGTCCCGTCGCTGGAATCCCAACATCCAGCGCGTGCGTGCCGTGGTCGGTCGGACGCCGAAGCGGCTCAACGTCTGCACCTCGTGCATCAAGGCCGGCAAGGTCGCGCGCTGACGTTCCCGTCGTAGCGCAGCCTTCCGGTTGCCCAAAAAGCCGGTCCACCTCGGTGGACCGGCTTTTTGTTGTGTTTCTGGGCGCCCTCACACGGTACGCGTCCGCCAGCCGTGGTCGACCGGGCCGATCCCGGCGCCCAGCGGGAAGCCCGCCGCGATCGCCCCGGTGACATAGGCCTTCGCGTCCCGTACCGCCGCGGGTACGTCCTGGCCCAGGGCCAGGCGGCAGGCGATGGCCGAGGCGAGGGTGCAGCCGGTGCCGTGGGTGTGGCGGTTGTCGTGCCGGGGGGCGCGCAGCCAGTGCTCCTCGCTGCCGTCGGTCAGCAGGTCGACGGGGTCGCCCGGCAGATGGCCGCCCTTGACGACGACCCAGCGCGGCCCGAGGTCCAGCACCGCGGCGGCGGCCCGCCGCATTCCCGCCTCGTCCTCGACGTGGATGCCGGTGAGCTGGGCCACCTCGTCCAGGTTCGGGGTGGCGACGGTGGCGGCCGGCAGCAGTTTCGTCCGTACGGAATCGAGCGCCTCGGCGGCCAGCAGCGGGTCGCCGTGCTTGGAGACGCCGACCGGGTCGACGACGGCCGGGGCGCCGGTGGCGGCGAGGAGTTCGGCCACGGTCTCCACGAGGACGGCCGACGACAGCATTCCGGTCTTCACCGCCTGGACCCCGATGTCGTCCACGACGCTGCGGTACTGGGCGCGCACAGCCTCGACGGGCAGTTCCCAGGCGCCCTGCACCCCCAGCGAGTTCTGGGCGGTGACGGCGGTCAGCACGCTCATCCCGTGCACACCGTGCGCCAGCATCGTCTTCAGGTCGGCCTGGATGCCCGCACCGCCGCCGGAGTCGGATCCGGCGACGGTGAGCACACGGGCGGGTACAGCAGCAGATAGGGGCATACGCCGAAATCTACTGGGCGTCCTCGATGTCCCCGAAGTGGTCCCAGCCGCTCTTGATGGTCCACGGCGCCCCGTCGACGGTCACCTGCGGCAGTGCGGAGGGGTTGAGGACCTCTCCGATCACCTTCCAGCGGGCGGGCAGTTTCACGTCCGGCGGGAAGGTGGCGACGATCGCGTGGTCCTCGCCCCCGGTCAGCACCCACTGGAGCGGGTCGACGCCGACCGCCTGCCCGATGTCGGACATCTGCGAGGGGATGTCGATGAGCCCGGAGCGCAGATCGATCCGGACCTTGCTGGCCTCGGCGATGTGCCCGAGGTCGGCGACGAGCCCGTCGCTCACGTCCGTCATCGCGGTGGCGCCGAGCCCGGCTGCCGCGGGGCCCGCGTGGTACGGCGGTTCGGGGCGCCGGTGGGCCTCGACGAAGGCGCGGGGCGAGCGGAAGCCGCGGGAGAGCACCGCGTACCCGGCGGCGGACCAGCCGAGCCAGCCGGTGACGGCGACGACGTCGCCGGGCTGGGCGCCGGAGCGGGTGACCGGCTCGTGGTTGCGCAGATCGCCCAGCGCGGTGATCGAGACGGTGATCGTCTCGCCGCGCACCACGTCTCCGCCGACCACGGCCGCGCCCGCGACCTGGCACTCGTCACGGATGCCGTCCATCAGCTCGCCGGCCCAGGTGACCGGGAGTTCGGCGGGGACGACCAGGCCGAGCAGCAGCGCGGTGGGCACCGCGCCCATGGCGGCGATGTCGGCGAGGTTCTGGGCGGCGGCCTTGCGGCCGACGTCGTACGCCGTCGACCAGTCACGGCGGAAGTGCCGTCCCTCCAACAGGATGTCCGTACTGGCCACGACCCTGCGGTCGGGAGCGGTCACGACCGCGGCGTCGTCGCCGGGGCCGAGCCGTACCGCCGGAGTGGTGGTGAGCCGGGAAGTGAGCTCCCTGATGAGCCCGAACTCCCCCAACTCGCCCACGGTTCCCTTCACCGAGTCTCACCTCTCATCTATCGCGCCGGACGGTCGTCCGGGCTGCTTCGGCGGCCGGGGGTCCGGACCCTGGACCGGCCGCCGCCGCAGGGAGCAGTCTGCACCGCCCGTCACCGCCATGCCCGTCCCCCTTCCGGACCGCTGCACTTGCGGTCGCGGGCCGTCACTGCTGTCGGTACTGTCAAGAGATACGTCAACTTGCGTCTCGCGTGCGCCACGCTGTGGGCGTCAACGGTCCACAGGTCTCCCCGCGGCACGCGGCAACGCGATACCGTGGCGTCCCTTCTCCCCCACATGATCCTCGTGGCCGCCCTGGAGGTTCCGTGGTACAGGCGTACATCCTTATTCAGACCGAGGTGGGCAAGGCGTCGACCGTCGCCGAGACCATCGCCCGAGTTCCGGGAGTGATCCAGGCAGAGGACGTCACCGGCCCCTACGACGTGATCGTGCGCGCACAGGCCGACACGGTCGATGAACTCGGCCGCATGGTGGTCGCCAAGGTCCAGCAAGTGGAAGGCATCACCCGAACCCTGACCTGCCCGGTCGTTCATCTGTAGCCCCCGTCTACGCTGGGCCGGTGAGATCTTCGCGCCGACTTCGCCATTCCGTGTTCCTCGGCCCGTCCGTCGCCGCACTGCTGCTGGCCGCGGCGGGCTGTTCCTCGACGGACGCCGCGGTGTCGATCACGGTTCCCACACCGTCCCCGGAAGCCGCGGGCTACTGCCGTGCCCTGCACAAGGAGCTGCCGAGGACCGTTGCCGGTCTCGGCCTCGGTGACGCCGGGCCGAAGTCCGAACTGACCGCCGAGTGGGGGGACGGGGAGATCGTACTGCGCTGCGGTGTCCCCCGGCCCGCGAAGATGGACGACCCCATGGCGAAGGGGACCGAGGCGAACGGCGTCAACTGGCTGCTGGAACAGCCCGACGACACCGGCCCGCGCTTCACGACGACGTACCGCAAGGCGTACGTCGAGGTGACGCTCTCGCAGGCGTACGCCCATGACGCGAGCCCGTTGGCCGCGTTCGGCGCGGCCGTCCGCAAGACGGTTCCCGGACTGTAGGGCGTGCGCTCCCGCCCGGGAGCGCACGCCCTAAGGCGCGTGGCCGGCTCAGCGCAGGCCGGTCGGACGGCGCAACGCGGCCTGGATCAGCCGGTCCACCAGCTCCTGGTAGCTCACACCGCTCTCCTGCCACATCCGCGGGTACATGGAGATCGGGGTGAAGCCCGGCAGGGTGTTGATCTCGTTGATCACGAAGGTGCCGTCCTCGGTGAGGAAGAAGTCGGCGCGGACCAGCCCCTCGCAGGACGTGGCGTCGAAGGCCTCGACCGCGAGCCGCTGGACCTCGGCCGTCTGCTCCTCGGTGAGCGGGGCGGGCACGATCCCGGAGGCCGAGTCGATGTACTTGGCCTCGAAGTCGTAGAAGTCGTGCGAGGTCACCGGGGGGATCTCGGCGGGCACGCTGGCGCGCGGCCCGTCCTCGAACTCCAGCACCCCGCACTCGATCTCGCGGCCCCGCAGCAGCGACTCGACCAGGAACTTGGGGTCGTGGCGGCGGGCCTCCTCGATCGCTGCGTCGAGTCCGGACAGGTCGTCGACCTTGGTGATGCCGATGGACGAGCCGGCCCGGGCGGGCTTGATGAAGAGCGGCCAGCCGTGGTCACCGGCGAAGTCCACGATGCGCTTGCGGGCACCGGAGGGGTCGTTGTCCCACTCACGGGGACGCACCACGAGGTACGGGCCGACCGGCAGCCCGTAGGAGATGAAGACCCGCTTCATGTACTCCTTGTCCTGGCCGACCGCCGAGGCGAGCACCCCGGCGCCGACGTAGGGCACACCGGAGAGCTCCAGGAGACCCTGGAGGGTGCCGTCCTCGCCGTACGGGCCGTGCAGCACGGGGAAGACGACATCGACCTCGCCGAGCGCCTTGGGGACCGAGCCGGGCTCGCTGTACACCACTTCGCGGCTGCCGGGGTCGACGGAGAGCACCACGGCGCCCTCGGTGGACTCGGCCAGCTGGGCCACTTCCGGCATCTTCCGGTCCGTGATGGCCATGCGTTCGGGTTCGTCGGCGGTGAGCGCCCAGCGGCCGTCCGTCGTGATGCCGATCGGCAGGACGTCGTACTTGGTCCGGTCGATGGCGTTCAGGACGGCGCCGGCCGTGACGACCGAGATGCCGTGTTCGGAGCTGCGGCCGCCGAACACGACGGCCACACGCGGCTTGCGGAGCTGCTGCTCCGGGCTCTGGGGGAGGTTCTCGCTGCTCATATCGCGTTGAGCGTACCTGCTGGTACCACTCGCGTCAGCGCGGCCGGGGGCGGCCGGAGCGGTGACCGTGAACGTTCACCGCTCCGGCCGCCCCCGGCCTGCTTCAGCGCCGCTCGGGCTTCGCGCTGCGCGACATCAGCTCGCCCAGCGCGACCATCGGCGGCTTGCCCTCGTGGACGATGCCGACGACCGTCTCGGTGATCGGCATGTCGACGCCGTGCCTGCGCGCCAGATCGAGCACCGACTCACAGGACTTGACGCCCTCGGCGGTCTGCCTGGTGACGGCGATGGTCTCCTGGAGCGTCATGCCGCGGCCGAGATTGGTGCCGAAGGTGTGGTTGCGCGAGAGCGGCGAGGAGCAGGTCGCCACCAGGTCGCCCAGGCCCGCGAGTCCGGAGAAGGTCAGCGGGTCGGCGCCCATGGCCAGGCCGAGGCGGGTCGTCTCGGCGAGTCCCCGGGTGATCAGCGAACCCTTGGCGTTGTCTCCGAGACCCATGCCGTCGGCGATGCCGACCGCCAGGCCGATGACGTTCTTGACCGCGCCGCCGAGTTCGCAGCCGACCACATCGGTGTTGGTGTACGGGCGGAAGTACGAGGTGTGGCAGGCGCTCTGGAGACGCTGGGCCACGGACTCGTCCTGGCAGGCGACGACGGCTGCCGCGGGACGGCGTTCGGCGATCTCCTTGGCGAGGTTGGGCCCGGTGATGACGGCGACCCGGTCCGCGGAGACCTTGGTGACGTCCTCGATGACCTCGCTCATCCGCTTCGCGGTGCCGAGTTCGACACCCTTCATCATCGAGACGAGAACGGTGTCCGGGCCGAGGTGCGGGGTCCACTCGGCGAGGTTGGCGCGCAGGGTCTGCGAAGGCACCACGAGTACGGCGAAGTCGGCGCCGTCCAGCGCCTCGACGGCGTCGGTGGTGGCCCGGACCGAGGCGGGGAGCTCAATTCCCGGCAGGTAGTCCGGGTTGGTACGGGTCGTGTTGACGGCCTCGGCGACCTCGGCGCGACGGCCCCAGAGGGTGACCTCGCAGCCGGCGTCGGCGAGGACCATGCCGAAGGCCGTACCCCATGAGCCGGTTCCGAAGACGGCCGCCTTTGCGGGGTGCGTCACTTGGTTCCCTCTCCTTCGGCCTTGCGGCGCTGCTCCGCGCGGGCCTTGCGGTGGTCGTAGGGCTGTGCGGGGGCCTGCTCGCCCCGCACGATCTCCAGCTGAGCAGTCACCGCGGCCATGATGACCTCGGTGGCCTCGCGCAGGACGTCGGGCGTCGGTTCCCTGTCGTAGAACCGGGAGAGGTCCACGGGCGGTCCGGCCTGCACCTGGAGGGTCTTGCGGGGGAACAGCCGGAGCTTGTTCTCCTTGGCGTACGGCGGCATCGCGAAGTTGGCGCCCCACTGCGCGACGGGGATGACCGGGGCCTTCGTCATCAACGCGACGCGGGCGGCACCGGTCTTGCCGGCCATCGGCCACATGTCGGGATCGCGGGTGAGCGTGCCCTCCGGGTAGAAGGCGACGCACTCACCCCGCTCGATGGCGTCGACGGCGGCCCGGAACGCGTCCAGCGCGTTGGTCGTCTCGCGGTACACCGGGATCTGTCCGGTGCCGCGCAGCATCATTCCCACAAAGGGGGTCTTGAACAGGCCCGCCTTGGCGAGAAGCCGCGGCACCCGTCCGGTGTTGTACTGGAAGTGGCCGTAGGAAAGCGGGTCCAGATAGGAGTTGTGATTGACCGCGGTGATAAATCCGCCGTCGGCCGGAATGTGTTCCGTCCCCCGCCAGTCACGCTTGAACAGAACCACCAACGGCGGTTTTGCGATGACCGCCGCCAGGCGGTACCAGAAGCCGATTCTGCGGCGGGACACTCGGACACCTTCCTCTAAGGACCTGAACTCTGCCTGGCTACCGACGGTCAAGTCTCGCCCCAGGCCCCTGCTCTGTCGAGAACACCGTACGCCCCGCTTTCGGGACCGAGCCTCCGGGTTCTCGCACCGGCAGGCGAGAATAGGCGGCGATGCGCACCGAGGGGGAGATCGCCACGAACACCGACCCGACCGGTCCTTGGTCCCTGGTCGTCCCGTTGAAGCCCCTGGCGCGGGCCAAGAGCAGGCTGGCGCCCGTGACGGGCCCCGAACTGCGCCCCCGGCTCGCCCTCGCCTTCGCCCGGGACACCGTGGCCGCCGCCCTGTCCTGCCCTGCGGTGCTGGATGTGGTGGTAGTCACGGACGACCCGGAGGCCCGGGCGGCCCTCACCGCGCTCGGGGCGCGCGTCGTCCCCGACGAGCCCGACCGCGGGCTCAACGCCGCGCTGGCACACGGCGAGCAGGCGGTACGGGCCCGGCGGCCCCGGGCCCCGGTGGCCGCGCTCAACGCGGATCTGCCCGCGCTGCGCCCCGCGGAATTGACCCGGGTACTCGACTATTCCGCGGAATTCCCTCGCGCATTTGTGACCGATGCGGCGGGAATCGGGACGACATTTCTCTCGGCTGCACCGGGGGTGGAATTGCGCCCGGCTTTCGGCGGCCCTTCCCGGGCTCGGCACCTGGACTCCGGCGCGGTGGAAATCGACCTGACCGGCATCGATTCGGTCCGCCAGGACGTGGACACCGGCGAGGATCTGCGGGCGGCGCTGGCGCTGGGCGTGGGCGCCCACACCGCGGGACACTGGGACGTGGAGGCCTCCAGGGCCGCCGCGGCCGCCGCCCGGGCCCGCGGCGGTGGACCTTCAACGACTGTCCCACCGGACCGATAGGCTTCCGCCCATGCAGGCGACCTCGTACACCTACGACCCCGAGACCCGCACCGGCAGCGTGCTGCTCGACGACGGCACCCCGGTGGATTTCGACGCCCGGGCCTTCGACGCCGGCGGTCTGCGGCTGCTGCGCCCGGGACAGCGGGTGCGGATCGAGGGCAGCGGCGAGGGTGCGCAGCTGCGGATCACCCTGGTGACGCTGCAGACGTTCTGAACGCGGACGCGGACGTTTCGAACGGCGTGTACGGCACGAACGGTGCCCATGACAGCCCGCGGGCCGGGCTCCCCGAGGGGAGCCCGGCCCGGCGCGTGTGAGTAGTAGCCCTGCGCGGCTCGGTCTCACTTCTTCCGTGCAGTGGCCTTCTTCGCCGTGGTCTTGCGCGCCGTGGTCTTCTTCGCGGGCGCCTTCTTCGCCGTGGCCTTCTTCGCGGGCGCGGTCTTGCTGGCGACGGCCTTCTTGGCGGCCGTCGTCTTCTTCGCCGCAGCGGTGGTCTTCTTCGCGGCCGTCGTGGTCTTCTTGGCCGCCGCGGTGGTCTTCTTCGCGGTGGTCTTCTTGGCCGCCGTGGTCTTCGCCGCGGTGGTCTTCTTGGCGGTGGCCTTCTTCGCCGTGGCCTTCTTCGCCGCGGCCTTCTTGGCGGCGGCCTTGGTCGTCGTACGGGTGGAAGGACCACCCGAGAGGCTGCCCTTGGGCGCCTTCTTCACGGCCACTTCGCCGCCCTTGGGGAGCTTCTTCGAGCCGCTCACCAGGTCCTTGAAGCCCTGACCCGCGCGGAAGCGGGGAACCGAGGTCTTCTTGACCCGCACGCGCTCACCCGTCTGCGGGTTACGGGCGTAGCGGGCGGGGCGGTCGACCTTCTCGAACGAGCCGAAGCCGGTGACCGAGACACGGTCCCCCGCGACAACCGCACGGACGATCGCGTCGAGTACCGCGTCGACGGCGTCGGCGGCCTGCTGGCGGCCTCCGACCTTGTCGGCAATCGCTTCTACGAGCTGCGCCTTGTTCACGTCTTCCCCTTCGGAGACATTGCCAGAACGAAAGTGTTCAAGCGTTTTCGCACGTTAGGCAGATATATACCGCAAATCAAACACGAAACGGGCTAATCACCCTAGTGCCGCAACGAAGTCGACCGCTGCGCAGTTCCGCAGAGTCAGTCACCTTCGGGGAATCGGCCCTCATCGAGGTCCTTCATCAACCGGTCCAGACGCCTTGCCGCATCCGGGAGATCGTGCTTAGCCGCGGCCGTGATGACCAACAGCTTCCGGGACAGCGCCATCCTTACGCCCTCCGGGACTTGCAGTGCGCGCACTCTTGTGTGCGCTTCCTTCAATCGGTCGGCGACTTGGCCGTAAAGCTTGAGTTGGCTGTCGCGTTCCATGCACCGATTGTGCCATCTGGGGCGAGTTGTCGCCCGACGGGGTCTCAACAAGCGACTGCGCCCCCTACCAGATGGCAGGGGGCGCAGTCCTGGAAACGCGCTGCTCAGGCGTTAATTGTACGCGGCTTGAAGGTCGGCCTTGCCACCTCATAAGTCGCGATGTCCGCTTCGTTCTGAAGGGTGAGGCTGATGTCGTCCAGCCCGTTGAGCAGTCGCCAACGGGAGTTCTCGTCGAGCTCGAAGTCGGCGGTGATGCCCTCGGCCCGGACCTGGCGCGCCTCCAGGTCGACGGTGATCTCGGCCGTCGGGTCGGCCTCGGTCAGCTCCCAGAGCGCGTCGACCACCTTCTGGTCGAGCACGACGGTCAACAGCCCGTTCTTCAGCGAGTTGCCGCGGAAGATGTCGGCGAACCGGGAGGAGACGACGGCCTTGAAGCCGTAGTTCTGCAGCGCCCACACGGCGTGTTCCCGGGACGATCCGGTGCCGAAGTCGGGTCCGGCCACCAGGACGGTGGCGCCCTTGCGCTCCGGGCGGTTGAGGACGAAGTTCTCGTCCTTGCGCCAGGCCTCGAAGAGCCCGTCCTCGAAGCCGTCCCGGGTGACCTTCTTCAGCCAGTGGGCGGGGATGATCTGGTCGGTGTCGACGTTGCTGCGGCGCAGCGGGACGGCCCGGCCGGTGTGTGTGGTGAAAGCTTCCATGATTCTCAGACTCCGGCGGGCGTACGGGCGTCGGACAGGTCGGCCGGCGAGGCCAGGTGGCCCAGCACGGCGGTGGCGGCGGCGACCTGCGGGGAGACCAGGTGCGTACGGCCGCCCTTGCCCTGCCGGCCCTCGAAGTTGCGGTTCGAGGTGGAGGCGGAGCGCTCGCCGGGGGCCAGCTGGTCGGGGTTCATGCCGAGGCACATCGAGCAGCCGGCGTGCCGCCATTCGGCGCCCGCGGCGGTGAAGACCTTGTCCAGGCCCTCCTCGACGGCCTGCAGCGCGACCCGGACGGAGCCCGGGACGACCAGCATCCGTACCCCGTCGGCGACTTTGCGTCCGTCCAGGATCGAGGCCGCGTTGCGCAGGTCCTCGATCCGGCCGTTGGTGCAGGAGCCTACGAAGACGGTGTCCACGTTGATCTCGCGCAGCGGCTGGCCGGCGGTCAACCCCATGTACTCCAGAGCCTTTTCTGCGGCATTGCGCTCCGAGGCGTCCTCGTACGAAGCGGGGTCGGGGACGTTGGCCGACAGGGGCGCGCCCTGGCCGGGGTTGGTGCCCCAGGTGACGAACGGGGCCAGTTCGGCCGCGTCGATGACGACCTCGGCGTCGAAGACCGCGTCGTCGTCGGTGCGCAGCGTCTTCCAGTACGCGACGGCGGCGTCCCAGTCCTCGCCCTGCGGGGCGTGGTCGCGGCCCTTCAGGTAGTCGAAGGTGGTCTCGTCCGGAGCGATCATGCCTGCCCGGGCGCCGGCCTCGATCGACATGTTGCAGATGGTCATCCGGGCTTCCATCGAGAGCTTCTCGATGGCGGAGCCGCGGTACTCCAGGATGTAGCCCTGGCCGCCGCCGGTGCCGATCCGGGCGATGATCGCGAGGATCAGGTCCTTGGCCGTGACGCCGTCGGGCAGTTCGCCGTCGATGGTGATCGCCATGGTCTTCGGGCGGGCCAGCGGCAGGGTCTGGGTGGCCAGCACGTGCTCGACCTGGCTGGTGCCGATGCCGAACGCCAGCGCGCCGAAGGCGCCGTGCGTGGACGTGTGGGAGTCGCCGCAGACCACGGTGGTGCCGGGCTGGGTCAGGCCCAGCTGCGGGCCGACCACGTGCACGACGCCCTGCTCGACGTCGCCCAGGGGGTGCAGCCGTACGCCGAACTCCGCGCAGTTCTTGCGCAGGGTCTCCAGCTGGGCGCGGGAGACCGGGTCGGCGATCGGCTTGTCGATGTCGAGGGTCGGGGTGTTGTGATCCTCGGTGGCGATGGTGAGATCGAGGCGCCGCACCCGGCGTCCGGCCTGCCGGAGGCCGTCGAAGGCCTGGGGGCTGGTCACCTCGTGCAGCAGGTGCAGATCGATGAAGAGGAGGTCGGGCTCACCTTCGGCGCGCCGGACGACATGGTCGTCCCAGACCTTCTCCGCGAGTGTCCTACCCATCGCTTTCCCTCCGGCCGGCGTCTTCGCCGGCCCAACTAGAGATTTGGTGCGCCGCCGTCCGGACCCCCGTGCGGGGCGGTGGCTACGGGCCGTTGTGTGGCCGCCCGTACAGGTTCGCAACTTCCGCCGAATATTGAACTTGCGTTTCACAGAGTGAGACGGGAGTATCGTCGTATGGACAACTCTAGCGGCGTCGGCGTTCTCGACAAGGCAGCTCTGGTATTGAGCGCCCTGGAGTCCGGTCCGGCCACCCTCGCCGGGCTGGTCGCGGCGACCGGGCTCGCACGACCCACGGCCCACCGGCTGGCCGTGGCACTGGAACACCACCGGATGGTGGCGAGGGACATGCAGGGCCGTTTCATTCTCGGCCCCCGGCTCGCGGAGCTCGCGGCGGCGGCGGGCGAGGACCGCCTGCTGGCCACGGCGGGCCCGGTGCTCACGCACCTGCGCGACATCACCGGCGAGAGCGCGCAGCTCTACCGACGGCAGGGCGACATGCGGATCTGCGTGGCGGCGGCGGAGCGGCTGTCCGGCCTGCGGGACACCGTGCCGGTCGGCTCCACGCTCACCATGAAGGCCGGCTCCTCGGCCCAGATCCTGATGGCCTGGGAGGAGCCGGAGCGCCTGCACCGCGGTCTCCAGGGCGCCCGGTTCACGGCGACGGCGCTCTCGGGCGTACGGCGCAGGGGCTGGGCCCAGTCGATCGGCGAGCGCGAGCCGGGCGTGGCCTCGGTCTCGGCCCCGGTGCGCGGCCCCTCGAACCGGGTGGTCGCCGCCGTCTCGGTCTCCGGACCGATCGAGCGGCTGACCAGGCACCCGGGCCGGATGCACGCCCAGGCGGTCATCGACTCGGCGGCCAGGCTCAGCGAGGCCCTGCGCCGCAACGGCTGAGACATCCGGCAGCTCCCCGGCCGCCCCAGTGTCGTGGCGGCCCCTCTCGGCACCTCATTCGCGGAGCCTCACTTCGCGGACGAGCGGCGTGCGAGACGGTCGGCCCCCCGACGGCCGCGCGCCTCCAACGGCAGCACGCCGGTGGCCCCGGCCAGCCCGTGGGCAGGCATGTCGGCGTAGATCGACTCGTAACCGCCCTCGGGCACGACGTACGCCTCGTGCCACAGCCCCACATGCTGCCGGGACTTCTTCTCCTTGCGGTTCATGATCGCCCAGGCCTTGCGGTGGAACATGTCGGGAGCGCTCGCGTACGCGTAGAGCTTCTCCTTCGACTCCCAGTACTGGACGACGTAGTACGTCCGCGGCGAGCCGGTCAACAGCGTGTGGCCCAGCAGGCCGCGCCCCTTGTCCTTGCTCAACTCCCGCAGCATGCGCGGCATGGCCAGCAGCACGGGCAGCCAATGGTGCACGCCCCAGAAGTGATTGATGCGCATCCCGATGAGCAGCACGACCACCTCTCCCTCGGCCGCGGCCGTGGTCCGTCCCGGATTCGGCTTCGCGAACATACCTACCCCTTCCCCTGTTGGAGAGTCACACTATCCAATGATTGGATAGTGACACTGCCCAAGAGGTGGCGCAAGGGAAGGCACGGAACATGCGGCTCTCGGAACTGAGCGGGACGAGCGGCGTCAAGACCGCGACGATCAAGTACTACCTGCGCGAGGGGCTGCTGCACCCCGGCCGGCGGATCACCGCGACACAGGCCGATTACGACGAGAGTCATGTGCGCCGGCTGCGTCTGGTGCGGGCCCTGATCCAGGTGGGCCGCCTTCCCGTGGCCACGGCACGCGAGGTCCTCTCGCACATCGACGACGACTCCCTGGGCCGGACGATCCGGCTGGGTGCGGCGCTGTGGTCGCTCCCGTACGGCCCCGACCCCGACGAGGAGGCGCCGGAGACCGAGACCGCCCGCGCGGAGGTCGAGCGGCTCCTGAAGCGGATCGGCTGGGCGACGTCGCAGGAGATCGGCCCCCTCTCCCCCGCCTATCGCGCGCTGGTTTCCTCGGTGGCCACCCTGATCCGCCTCGGCTATCCATGCGATGTCGACTACCTGGCCGAACAGGCCGGGCTGATGCATCAAGTCGCCGTCCAGGACCTGGACATGATGGAGACTCATCCGACGGAGTCGGAGCAGGTGGAGATGGCGGTCGCGTCGGCCGTGCTCTACGAGCCGCTGCTGCTGGCCCTGCGCAGGATGGCCCAGGAGGAGGAGTCGGCCCGGCGCTACGGCCTCTGAACGCGCCCCGGCCCGAACGGGCCTCGCGAGCCAACGGCGAAGGCCCTCCACCGAGGTGAAGGGCCTTTGTCCGTCCTGCTGTTGTACCCCCGACCGGATTCGAACCGGCGCTACTGCCGTGAGAGGGCAGCGTGCTAGGCCGCTACACAACGGGGGCTTGATACTGCTTGTTGCATTTCTGCGCTGGGCTACCAGGACTCGAACCTAGAATGACGGTACCAGAAACCGTAGTGTTGCCAATTACACCATAGCCCATGGTGTTACAAGTACCCCCGACCGGATTCGAACCGGCGCTACTGCCGTGAGAGGGCAGCGTGCTAGGCCGCTACACAACGGGGGCCCTAGCGATCCTGCATCGAGAGCGTGGGTGCGACCCAGATGATCTCGCGGGAAGGATCTGTACCCCCGACCGGATTCGAACCGGCGCTACTGCCGTGAGAGGGCAGCGTGCTAGGCCGCTACACAACGGGGGCTTGTTACTACTTTTGCATTTCTGCGCTGGGCTACCAGGACTCGAACCTAGAATGACGGTACCAGAAACCGTAGTGTTGCCAATTACACCATAGCCCACCAAAACTCAACCCCTGGTGAGGGATTTTGTTCGGCTTGCGCTTCCCGTTCGGATCTTTCGTTCCGCTTGGGCGGCGCAGGAAGAACATTACCCGAAGGTGTCCGGCGCTCCAAAACGGGTATTGCCCGCCAGCAGTCCGGGCAGCTGATCGAGCCCGCCGATACGGACGAGCTCGGGCCGGCCACCGCGTCCGCCCCGGTCCAGCCAGATCCCCATCAGCCCGGCGGCGACCGCCCCACCGGCGTCGATGTCCGGCTCGTCCCCCACGTACGCGACCTCCCCCGGCTCCAGCGCCAGCGCCTCGCAGGCGGCGTGGAAGGCGCCTGCCTCCGGCTTGGAGACGCCCAGCTCGACGGCGCACACCACGGCCTCGAAACGGTCCCGCACGCCGAGCGCGCGCAGCTTGCGGTCCTGGTTGTGGATGCTGGAGTTCGACAGCACGGCGTGCCGGAACCGGCCGGCCAGCAGGTCGAGGACCGGCAGCACGTCCGGGAAGAGCGACCAGGCGGCCTCGTAGTGGGCCGCGTGCCTGGCAAACCAGGCGTCGGCCTGCTCGTCCTCCAGCGCCCGCGAGACGAACTCCCTGACCCGGTCCCGGCGCTGCCCCAGGAAGTCCGTCTCCCCGGCCGCGAACCGCGCCCAGTGCGTATCGGTGATCGCCCGCCACGCGTCCAGCGCCTGCTCGGCGTCGCCATATCCGTCGGGCAGGCCCTCCTGTTCGAGGTGGGCACGCATGCCGACGCGGTCGGCGCCGCTGTAGTCGAAGATCGTGTCGTCGATGTCCCAGAGCACCGCGCGGATCGTCATGGATCCAGCGTAAGGGCCTACGCGGCAAGCGTGGTGGGCTTTGCGGTCGTCAGCAGGCCGATGAACACGATCTTCAGGCCGTCGATCTCCTCCGGGGAGAACAGATCGTCCGGACCGCCGGGCGCGCGGTCATGGAACGGGCTGCCGACTTCGTACAGGTCTCCGACGTCGAGCACACCGCGCTTGGCGACCACGTCGATGATCAGCGTGATGAAGTCCAGCTGTGCGGCACTCAGCTGTTTTCCCACAATGAAGCTCTCGAAGGCCTGCTGAGCGGCCTGCCGGTCGAGTCCGCACAAGGCACGGATGAACAGACCCAGACCACCCATGGCCCGCACCTCGTCCAGGTCCTCGGGCGAGGCCACCGCTTCGGCGAGGAAGATCTCTTCCAGGCCGGCCAGGTCGTCTTCGGTGATCTGCTCGTTGTGGCGCAGCTTGTGCACGGTCGGCTGGTCCTCATGACGCAACAGGTATGCACGGGCCTTCTGGCGGAACCTGTGCTCGTCCGTGCCTGTCGGCATGTCCTTGATGTCCGCCTCGGAGATCTCACCGAACTCGTCCTCGAAGTCGGTGTAGACGATCTTCCGCTTGGCCTTGGCGTCCACCAGTTTGGCCAGCCCTCGCAGCCTTCTGCGCAGGTCTTCCAGCATCGGCAGAGTGGCGTCCTGCCACCACTCTTCACCCGCTGCCGCCTCCAGCAGCTCCAACTGTTCGGCGACGGCCGGGATATTGGCCTTCCCGAGCAGGTCCTCCGCGATGTCACGGACCTTCTGGCGCAGCTTGGCGTACTCCTTGCCGCCGTCCAGCGCCGCGAGCTGGAGCCGGAAGGCGATGAGGTCGAAGCGCTTGGCCTCCTCGCGGGTCTCATCGGGGTCGGGTTCGTGGTCGCTGGGCAGGCGGAGCAGCTTCTCGCGAACCGCGTGTTCGGCATCTTCGTCGATGCGGTGCCAAGTGCGGAAGTCGGCGAACGTCTCGATCTCACGGCGGTGCGGCCGGACGAGGAAGTTGTCCAGGTTCATCCCGGCAACGGTGGAGTGCAGGCGGTGGGCCAGGGCCCACCGGACCGACGGCTCGGTCGCGATGGCGTCGGGGCCGCCGTCGCGGGCCGGGTCCGGCTGCTGTCGGCGGTCGAGGCTGCGCAGCAGATCCAGCTGCAGGCCGAGCAGGCGCTCACTCAGGGCGGGTGCCTGACGGGCTTCGACGCCGGCGAGCTCGCTGTTGAAGAAGTCGATGTTGCCGCAGAAGTCGAAGACCCGGAAGTTCTGCTTCTCATGGTCGGGGTTTGTCTCATCCGGCCCGAACAGGGCCGGGCGCAGCCGGGTGCCACGGCCGATCATCTGCCAGAACTTGGTCTTGGAGAAGACCGGCTTGGCGAAGACCAGGTTGACGACCTCCGGTACGTCGATGCCGGTGTCCAGCATGTCGACGGAGATCGCGATGTCGGGCTCCTTGCGCGCTGCGGAGAAGTCCTCGATCAGGGACTGACGATAGGTTTCCTTGTGCGTGATCACTCGTGCCTGGTGGCCGGCGCCTTTGGGATAGTTGGCGTTGTACCGGGCCTCGATGAACCGGGCGTGCTCGTTATTCTTCGCGAAGATGATCGTCTTGCCGAGGCGGTCACCGCCCTCGACCCGGTGGCCCTGAGTGACCAGGACTTCCAGCATCTTGTCGACGGTGTCCTCATTGAACAGGATTCTGTTCATCTCGTGTCGGCTGACGACGTCCGGCTTCTCGCCGTCCTCGGACCACTCCTTGTCATCCCATTCGGCCTTCTCCTCGTCGGAGAGTTCTTCGTAGCGGATACCTCGCTCCATGAACTTCAACGGCACCTTCACGGCCTTCGGCGGCACGAGGTATCCCTCGCCGACCGCCTCGTTCAGACCGTAGGAGTCGGTGGGGACGCCGTCCTCCAACTGGAACAGTTTGTACGTGTTGCGGTCGATCTCGTCCTTCGGGGTGGCGGTCAGGCCGAGCAGGAGCGAGTCGAAGTAGCGGAAGATCTCGCCGTACTTCGCGTAGACGGAACGGTGGGCCTCGTCGATGACGATGAGGTCGAAGTAGCCGGGACCGAAGCGGCGGCGGCCTGCGGCATCCGACACGTCGATCTGCTTCATCATCGTCTGGTAAGTGGAGACAAAGACGTGCGCCGACGCGGACTTGTCGTCCAGGAGACTGGCGACGGGGGTGTTCGGGAGGTGTTCCTTGAACGCCTTCATCGTCTGGATGACCAGGGCCTCGCGGTCGGCGAGGAACAGCACTCGCTGAACCCAGCCGGCCTTCTTCAGCTGGTCGACCAGGGCCACGGTGGTACGGGTCTTGCCAGTGCCGGTCGCCATGACGAGGAGGGCTTGGCGCTGGCGGTCGCGTTCGTACGTCTCACCGACGCGCTTGATGGCGCGCAGCTGGTACGGGCGGCCGGCGATCTTCTCGTTCACCGGGGTGGTCGTCAGGGAGAGACGGCTAGCACGCTGCCGCACATGCCAGTGGAGCTGGTCGTGGGTGAGGAAACCCTGGACCTGGCGGGGCGGGTAGCCCAGGCCGTCGTCCCAGAGGCAGGTCTCGTAGCCGTTGGTGTAGAAGATCACCGGGCGGCGGTTGAACTCGGCCGCGAGGGCGTCCGCGTACAGCTTGGCCTGCTGCTGGCCGTCGCGGGGGTCACGGCGGGTGCGCTTGGCCTCGACGACGGCGAGGGGCTTGCCGTCCGCACCCCACAGGACGTAGTCGACGTAGCCGTTGCCCGAGGCGGTCTGCATGCCGGTCACCGGACGTTCGACGGTGTACTTCCCCGCCGGGTCGGTCCCGGAGGCCGCCAGGTCCCAGCCGGCCTCCTTGAGGAGAAGATCTATGAACGTGTCGCGAGTAGTGACCTCGTCGTAGTCGTGGGTGTCCTGGACCTTCTGGTTCGCGGCCTTGGCGGCGGCGACCTGCGCCCGGAGCTCGGCGAGCTGGGCGGCGAGGGCTTCGCTCGCCGCGCGGGCCTTGCCGAGCTCGTCCGCCTGCTGCTGGTAGCGCTTCTGGTCCTCCTCCGCCTGCTTTCGCAGCTCCTCCTGCTTCTTGCGGCGGGCCTCGGGAGAGAGCGGGCGGGGAATGGCGGTGGAGTCGAACTCCATGCCCGCGGTGGGGAGGTCATGGGCCTGGCCCGTGTAGGTGCGGGCGAACCAGTAGAGCGAGTGGAACAGCTCGCGCAGGCTCGCGACGGCGGCCTGCGGGGGCACGGGGGTCTGCTTGTGGACCGCATGGTTGCCCTGGCGGCGGATGATGTCCATCTTCGCGTTCACGGTGGGCCCGACGAGCGTCCGGAACGACGGCTCGTGGAGCATCGCGTTGAGGTCCATCTTGTACGGGGCCCGAAGCGAGGTGTCCTTGTCGTACATCCAGTGCACGGCCAGCTCGATCGCCCGACGGGCGTAGAAGCAGGCGGTCCGGGGATCGGCGTGGGCAAGGCGCTCGGCGCGGGTGGCTTCCTCGTAAAGGGCGGGCCACTCAGCCTTGAGGAACGCGAAGTTCCCGGCGGGGCGGGCAAGGTGGCGGGCGGCGGCTTGGTCGGTCGACCGGCGCGACATCGGGGGGCCGGGAGTGGGGCGCGGGCCTGGCTTGGGCGGACTCGCCTCGCCACTGCTGTCGCCGATGCCGTCGTTCCTCTGGTTGCTGGCCATCGCTGTGGCGTCCCTCTCCCCTGTACCGGTCGCTGTACGCGGCCGTGAGCTGCGAGCTACGTGATGCGGCAGCGCCGGCCGCGCCCCGGGTCTCCCCAGACCGGGCGCGGTCGGCGTGGTGGTGCGGTGGTTCGTGTGCGTCGTTATGGGTTACGCGGCTTCATGATCCCAGAGCTGCCCGGCGAAGGCGCGCTGTTGCAGGGATTCGAAGAGCTCGTCGAGTGTGGCGAGCTGCACCGCATGCCGCTTCTTCATTTCTTCAACGGCCTCCAGGCGCGATGTGAACTCCTGCTGCAGTTTGACGGGTGGAAGCAAAATGGGGAGCAATTTCAGTTTGGCACCTGTGAGATGAGCAATAGTGGCCGTCGACACATGGTCGGACAGCCCGCCCCTCATGCTAAGGATCCGGAGCATCCATACCAAATACTCCGCTCGCGCCAACTCGACATTGGGTCTTGCCCGATGCAACGCCTTTTGAAAATAACAGTCCTCGACTTCACCTCGCCAGATCGCGGCCCGCCCCGGCTCTCCGCCCTCACAGATCATCAAGTCCCCCGGAGCAAGTCCATAGGTGACCTTATCTTTGCCATTGAAATCCATTTCGAGGAGATCCGTGGTATCAATTCGGAACCACTGAACATTTGCGTTGCGAAGGTACGGCCGACCACTCCTTCCAGTTTCCCTCTTACTGTCAAGCATTTTACCAAGTCGGGTTTCACAGACTTCACCAAAAGGCAGCACCGGCCAGCCCTTCGGATTCATCACAGGGTCGCCGAACATGTCGAGGAAGGCAGCCTGGGCAAGATCATCGAGGAGGGCGACAGCCTTACGACGCTTGGCGCGGAGTGAGTCCACCCGCTCGAGAACTGTGGCGATTCGGCGCTGCTGGGCAAGCGGAGGCAGCTCCATCTCCAGTTCGCCAATGTCGCCGCGATTCACCTGGAGGAAGGTGGCACCTTTTCCCTTTGCGACCAGCTCTTCCTCTTTAAATGTGATCCAATGCCACAAGAACTCCTTGCTCAAACCTGCCTTTGCGCGCAACGCGGCAACGCCACGACCCAAACAGAACTCTCCATCCGACCACACTTTCGCACCGATTGACGCGCGAATACTCAGGACGATATCGCCTGTTTTTGAGAGCTTACTCGCTTCCGTTGTCCACTTCTTAGGGGCAAGCTTGCCCGCTGAGAAATCACCCGCACCGGCAATAAGGGCCCACCCGTCTCTGGCAGTGTTGTAAGATTCACCTTTCGGAGCTTGCCCCATGATAATTTCACAAACTGCCGAGAGTTGCATCTTTTCAGTCATGCGAGCAAATCCTTCAGCTCTTCCATTCCCTTGGAAATTTCAACTTCCAGACGCTCCACATCTGCCAGGATTTCCAAGGGGAATCGGGTCTTGATCTCCTCGTGGACACTTTCTTTGTAGCGGTTCAGGGACAGGTCGTAATACTGGGCCGCGATCTCCGCCTTCGGGACGCAGAAGCTCTGTTCCGTCCTCGCGCGGTCGCGTTCCGAGGTGTCTCGGTTGAACCAGCGAGTCAGGACGTCCGGGAGGTTGTTCTTCTCGTGCTCCTCTGCGGTCAGAGGCTTGTCCGCAGGGGTCGGGCGGACGCCGAGGCGGCCTTCCGGGAGGAGTTCGTTGCGCTTGTCGTCCAGCGAAAGGCCGTCGGCCTTGACGTCGTAGAACCAGACGTCCTCCGTGCCACCACTGTCGGTGCGGGTGAAGAAGAGGATGGCCGTCGAGACACCGGCGTACGGCTTGAAGACGCCGCTCGGCAGCTTGACCACCGCCTGGAGCTGCTGCTCCTCCACCAGCATGCGGCGGAGTTCCCTGTGGGCCTTTGTGGAGCCGAAGAGAACACCGTCAGGAACGATGACGGCCGCGCGGCCACCAGGCTTGAGGAGGCGCAAGAAGAGAGCCAGGAAGAGGAGTTCCGTCTTCTTGGTCTTGACAATCGACTGAAGGTCCTTCGCCGTCGACTCGTAGTCGAGGCTGCCCGCGAAGGGCGGGTTGGCGAGGATCAGGGAGTACTTCTCCGCCTCGCCGGCCGCCGACTCCGCGAGGGAGTCCCGCCAGCGGATGTCCGGGTTCTCCACTCCATGGAGCAGCATGTTCATCGAGCCGATGCGGAGCATCGTGGAGTCGAAATCGAAGCCGTGGAACATCGACTCATTGAAGTGCTTGCTCTGCTCCACCCCGAGCAGGGCTTCCCTGTGCGTGCGCTTGACGTACGACGACGTCTGTACCAGAAAGCCCGCCGTGCCGCAGGCTGGGTCGCAGACCTCGTCACCCGGGCCGGGCTGGGTCATCTCGACCATCAGGTCAATGATGTGCCGGGGCGTGCGGAACTGGCCGTTCTGGCCGGCTGACGCGATCTTCGCGAGCAGATACTCGTAGATGTCGCCCTTGGTGTCGGCCTTGTCCATGCCGAGGTCGTCGAGGAGGTCGACGACCTTCGCGAGGAGGTTCGCGTTCGGGATGGTGAAGCGGGCGTCCTTCATGTGGTGCGAGTACGTCGAGTCGTCGCCGCCCATGCGGCGCAGATACGGGAAGACGCCTTCGGCGACCAGCCCGTACATGATTTCGGGGTCGCGGACCTTGAAGTTCTGCCAGCGCAGGTCCTGCTGGTCCGCGTCGAAGAACGGGTCAAGGTCTGGCGTGCCCGTGGCGTTCGCCCGGCGGTCCTTGATCGTCTGGAGCTCGTCCAGTCGCTTGATGAAGAGCAGGTACGTGATCTGCTCCATCACCTCCAGCGGATTGGAGATGCCACCCGACCAGAACGCGTCCCAGACGCGCCCCACCTTGCTCTTCACTTCACCGGTAATCACCCTGTGAGCTTACTTCCGCCCACTGACACTGGGAGCCGCTCCGGCGAGCCCGCCGGTACGTTCCGGAGCGGCGGAGTCGCAGCCTCACTCAGAGGTGCGGCCCAAGGCTCTCGTTCTCCTTGATCGATGCGACCAGAGCGGACAGACCGACCCGGGTTGCGACGAGTATCACGTCCGGGTCGTCGCTCTCCCGCAACCGAAGTGTGCCGTCGGGCGCAGCGGCCACGTTGACGCAGTTCGCTCCCTCGTTGCTGTACGAGGACTTCTGCCAGTTGTAAGCATGCATGGTTCCGGTGCCTCATAGACTCTTGGCGATCTTGTGGATGAAATCACGGCTCTTGGCCTGACTGAGCGCACACCGCTCCATGCGGTCCAGGACCGCCCGGTAGCGAGCAAGCTGCGCCTCCGCATAGAGAAGGTCGCACCCATGATCGGAATCCAACAAGATCGTGTCCAGTTGCGGCACGGTGCCGCTTGCATACGTGATCGGCTGACCGGACACAGGGAAGTCGGCCCGTTCGAACGGGATGGCCAGGATCGTCACATTCTCCTGCTCTCCCACATGGACCAAGTGCTCCAACTGTCCGCGTACAACGTCCGGACCGCCCACCCCCATGCGAAGCGCCGCCTCGTGGATGACTGCTGTGTACGGCAGGGACGACGTCTCGTAGAGGACGCCTTGCCGCCTCACGCGGAAAGCAGATCTGTGCTCGACCTCGTACGGCTGGAGCACCGGAACATTCTGGCTGTAGGACGCTCTCGCCTGCTGAGCTGTCTGCAGAAGACCAGGCATGGAGACAAGCACGGCAACCCTCAGGGCCGTCGCCTCCGCCTCAAGCTCTGCAACCTCCACAAGGGCCACAGGCAGCAGCTCTCGGTACTCATCCCACCAGTTACGCCCTCGCCGCCCCGTCATGTTGCCCAGTGCCTCGATCAGCGCAGCGTCTCCACAAGCGTAGCTGTGCGCCATGGCTCGTACACGATCCGCGCTCACGCCGTAGCGCCCAGCTTCGATCATGCTCATCCTGGCTTGCTGAATGCCGATGCGTGCGGCCGCCTCCGTCGAACTCAACCCAGCCTGCTCGCGCAACTTCCTCAGTTCCGCTCCGAGGCGCCGCTGGCGCAGCGTCGGCGGCGTGGAAGCAACCACCACATCCCCTCTCCACCCACGGTCGCTCTTGTCCCCCACATCAGTGAACATGCGAGATATCCCTAAGTTTCCACGATAGATCTATCGCGACTCCGTTAGCGTTCTATCACGCATCAACTCCTCTCAGTGACAGGAGACTTCGCATGACCACCGTATCCCCGCAGCCTCCAAACCCCGCCCCGTCTGACAGCTTCGCCGACGAGATCCGCGCCCTCGTCGAAGCCACCGCACCCCGCCTCTTCGCTGTCGTCGAGCAGTTCCGGAACGATAGCGGCGAGCCCGACGCCCGCGTCGCCGCCTGGGGCCTCGCCCACGACGACGGGAGCGCCCAGGTCACCGCCGTGGACGGCGGGTTCCGGATGTCGCTGCGCGCTCCTGACCGTGCCGCCCACATGATCTCCATGCGCCCGGGAAGCGTCGGCTGCCTGGTATGGCCCGGCTTGGCAACTACCCCTCTCACTCCAGAGGGTTGAACCCAGTCAACTCAGAGCGACGTCACGCTTGACCCTGGGCTCCGGCGCCTGGCAGCATCGGAAGCAGTAAACAAAACACCGCGCATATGGCTGCGCAGACCCTGTGGCCGTCCCTTCGGGGGCGGCCACAGACGTGTTTCAGGGGAGGTTCGGTGCATCTCTGCTACATCGACGAGGCCGGTAACGGGCAGACGCTCGATCCGGCCAAGCCGGATGCGCCACCCGTACTCGTCATCGGCGGATTCAGCGTTCCCCGCTCCCAAGTCAAGGACCTGACCTGGGAGTTCCTCAACGTCAAGAAGCACTACCGGCCCCAGTTGAAGCACGTCATGCATCTGTCCGAGCTGATCCAGCACGAGATCAAGGGGTCCGACGTCCGCAAGAACCTGCGGGCCGGCAATCACAACTGGCGCCGGGCCGCGATGGAACTCGTGTCGTCCCTGCTCGACATACTGGAACGCCACGACGCACGGCTCCTCGCCCGCGTCTGGATCAAGGAGGAAGGGCTCGCCTTCAACGAATCCGGCGTCTACCCGACCTCCGTGGGTTCGTTGACCGAGACGTTCCAGGCTCAGCTGGCCCACGAACACTCACGCGGGATGATGGTCCTCGACAGCCGCACCAAGGTGAAGAACGCGCCCAACGTGCACTGCGTGACCACCCGCAAATACCGCACGGGCGGGGACGGTCTCCGGGGGATCATCGAGTCCCCCGTCTTCGGTCACAGCGACACGCACACCCTGTTGCAGGTCGCGGACCTGGTGGTGTCGTCCCTGCTGTTCCCGATCGCCTGCCACGCCTATCTGAACGACCTCACGTGGAACGTGCACTGCGACGACGCCTACGCGCCGCTCCGGGAGCAGTTCGGTGAGCGTCTGAAGAAGCTCCAGTTCCGCTACCAGGATCCGAGCGGGAAGTGGCGCGGCGGCATCGTGGTCTCGGACCGGCGCACCGCGCAGCCCTCCAGCCTGATGTTCGGCGACGGGAAGCGTGTGGGAGCCGGGGCCGTCATCCCCGGGCAGCAGGCCGGCCCGCGCGGGGTGCCGCAGGGGCCGTGAACGGCCGGAGGCCGGGACTCCCCTGCGGGAACCCCGGCCTCCGGCGTACATACGGGCGTTACGCGGTCAGCTTCGCCAGGGCGGCGTCCACCCGGGCCAGCGTCTTCTCGCGGCCCAGGATCTCCAGGGACTCGAAGAGCGGCAGGCCGATCGTGCGGCCGGTGACGGCGACGCGGACCGGGGCCTGGGCCTTGCCGAGCTTCAGGCCGTGCTCCTCGCCCGCGGTGAGGACGGCGTTCTTCAGCGCGTCGGCGTTCCACTCGGCGTCGGCCAGCTTGGCGCGGGCCGTGGTGAGAAGGGCGTCGGAGCCCTCCTTCATCGCCTTGGTCCAGGAGGCCTCGTCCGTCGCCGGCTCGTCGAGGAAGAGGAAGTCGACGTTGGCCGTGATGTCCGAGAGGACGGTGACGCGGGTCTGGGCGTGCGGGGCGATCGCCGCGAACTGCTCCGCGTCGAAGGCCTCCGGGGCCCACGGGGCGAACGGGGCCTTCAGCCAGGGGCCGCAGGCCTCGGTGAACGCCTTCACGTCCATCTTGCGGATGTGCTCGGCGTTGACGTGCTCGCACTTCTTCAGGTCGAAGCGCGCCGGGTTGGCGTTGACGTCCTTGATGTCGAACGCGGCCACCATCTCCTCGATCGAGAAGATGTCGCGGTCCTCGGCGATCGACCAGCCCAGCAGGGAGAGGTAGTTGAGCAGCCCCTCCGGCAGGAAGCCGCGCTCGCGGTAGAGGTTGAGCGAGGCCTGCGGGTCGCGCTTGGAGAGCTTCTTGTTGCCCTCGCCCATGACGTACGGCAGGTGACCGAAGGCGGGGGTCTCCTTGGCGATGCCCAGCTCGATGAGCGCCTTGTAGAGGGCGAGCTGGCGCGGGGTGGAGGAGAGCAGGTCCTCGCCGCGCAGGACGTGGGTGATCTCCATCAGCGCGTCGTCGACCGGGTTGACCAGCGTGTAGAGCGGGGCGCCGTTGGCGCGGACGATGCCGTAGTCCGGCACGTTCTCCGGCTGGAAGGTCAGCTCGCCGCGGACCAGGTCGGTGAAGGTGAGCGCCTCGTCGGGCATCCGGAAGCGGACGATGGACGTCCGGCCCTCGGCCTCGTACGCGGCGGTCTGCTCGGCGCTCAGCTCGCGGCAGTGGCCGTCGTAGCCGGACGGCTTGCCGGCGGCGCGGGCGGCGTCGCGGCGGGCGTCGAGCTCCTCGGTGGTGCAGTAGCAGTGGTACGCGTACCCGCCCGCGAGGAGCTTGTCGGCGACATCCTTGTAGATGTCCATGCGCTGCGACTGGCGGTACGGGGCGTGCGGGCCGCCGACCTCGGGGCCCTCGTCCCAGTCGAAGCCGAGCCAGCGCATCGACTCCAGGAGCTGGTTGTAGGATTCCTCGGAGTCACGGGCGGCGTCCGTGTCCTCGATGCGGAAGACCAGGGTGCCGCCGTGGTGCCGGGCGAAGGCCCAGTTGAACAGGGCGGTGCGGACCAGGCCCACGTGGGGGTTGCCGGTCGGCGAGGGACAGAAACGTACACGGACAGGTGCGTTAACCACGCTTGATCACCTTGTTGGTGAGAGTGCCGATGCCTTCGATGGTGACGGCGACCTCGTCGCCGACATGGAGGGGTCCGACCCCTGCGGGAGTGCCGGTGAGGATCACATCGCCCGGGAGCAGCGTCATGGCTTCCGTGATGTGGACGACCAGATCCTCGATCGAGCGGATCATGTCGCTCGTACGGCCCAGTTGCCGTTGCTCTCCGTTGACCGTCGCCTGAATGGTGAGGTCATGGGGGTCGAGGTCGGTCTCCACCCAGGGGCCGAGCGGGCAGGAGGTGTCGAAGCCCTTGGCCCGGGCCCACTGCTTCTCGCGCTTCTGGGCGTCGCGGGCGGTGACGTCATTGGCGCAGGTGTAGCCGAAGATGACGTCCTTCACGCGCTCGCGCGGCACTTCCCGGCACATGCGGCCGATGACCACGGCCAGTTCGGCCTCGTGGTGGAGCTCGTTCGAGAAGGAGGGGTACTCGATCGCGTCGCCGGAGCCGATCACCGAGGTGGTGGGCTTGAAGAAGGCGACGGGGACGTCCGGTACCTCGTTGCCGAGTTCCGCGGCGTGCTCCGCGTAGTTGCGGCCGATGGCCACGACCTTGTTGGGGAGCACGGGCGGCAGGAGGCGGACCTTGTTCAGCGGGACCTTGGTGCCGGAGAGCTCGAACTCGGCGTACGGAATGCCCTTGATGATGTCGAGGACGAGACCATCGGGCCCCTCGCCCTCGACGGCGCCGAAGGCGACATTGCCGTCGATGGAGAACCTGGCGATGCGCACGGGATGCTGTCGCCCCTCACTTGCTGGCTGAAGACTGACGCTCCAGGCTAACGCGTTGCCCGGCGGGGATTGCCCCAATTGCCGGGCGGCGTGACGGGGCGGCCCCGCGGAGGCGGGGCGCCGGCGCGGGCGAGGGGGAGCGGGGCCCGTCCGGGGCCTTCCGCTACTCCGCGACCGCGGCGGTGACCGGGGCTTCCATGAGGATGGTGCGGCGGGGGTTGGCCGTCTGGGTGGGCAGGGCCACGGCGTGCTCCGGCTGCTCCGGCGTCCGCAGTGCGTCGGCGTCCTCGAGGTGCGCCAGCGTGGTGCGCCGGGGGTTGGCAATGTTGCGGAACATCATCGTCGTCTTCATCTGCCGTTCGGACCCTGTCGGTTGCGGGCGCCGCCCGAAGGGGCGCCGGTTGTCGGATTTGCCATCCCTGTAAAGCGTCAGGCTAAACATCCAATTCCCCCCGAGAGCCCGGAAGAGACGGCGATCATCATGTGAGTTTGCTCACGACCGCGTCGACAATTCCCTCATTTCGGTCACTTGATCACGCTCACAGAAACGGACATTACGTAACTGAATCAGTCATTCCACTCCTGACCATGGCGACTGGGACACCGTCCACGCTTCGCCGGTTCACCCGTAATCGTCCGGTTTACCCGTGATCACGCTGCACGGCTTGTTACCCAGTCGTCACAACGCGTCACCCGGGTCACAGCCCGGCACGGGGCCCTTGTTGGAGATCCGGCACTGTGCTGGAATTCCACGCACCGCCGCGGGTTTCAAGCCGGCGCGCAGGGGGCGCAACGGAGCGCCGAGTGGCGGCGGAAAGGGGAAGGACGCCGGTCACTCACGACCACCATGGGGCGGGTACAACGCCCCACGACGCCGACACCGTTCCACCGCCTCGCGCGGAGGAACGCCTGGTCCAGAGGTTGCGACGCTAGTGCAGGGACGTTTCAAGAGGGATGGCAGCGCTGCGGCGGAGCAGGAGCCGCACGGCGGGACCGACCGCGGTCCCTCGGCCCAGCACGCCCAGAACCCCGGGCCTGCCGCGGGCGGCGACAGCGGCGACCGTGCTCAGCGCCCCGGTGCCACGGCGAACGGTGACGTCGACCCGGTCTCGTCGTCGAAGTCCCGTGGCCCCGCCAGCACCGGCTCGCGCGTCGCTCTTCGCAACTGGCGCATCAGCACGCGTCTGGTCTCCCTGCTCGCCCTTCCGGTGGTCGCCGCGACCACGCTGGGCGGACTGCGGATCAACGAGTCCATGAGCGACATCCAGCAGCTGGATCACATGCAGCTGCTGACCAAGATGACCAAGCAGGCGACGTCGCTCGCCCAGGCGCTCCAGGAGGAGCGCGACCGTTCGGCCGGTCCGCTGGCCAACGGGGTGAAGCCCGACGACTTCAAGGTCACCGAGCCCCGCAAGAAGACCGACCGGGCGAAGACGGCCTTCCTCGACGCGACGACCTCGATCGGCGACCCCACCGGCGACGAGGCGCTCGAAGGCATCTATTCGAGCGTCACCCAGATCGCGAGCCAGCTCGCCGACATCCGCAACATCCGCAAGACGGCGTACGCCGACGGCACCCCGAGTCTCCAGACCGTCGACCAGTACAGCCAGCTGATCACCTCGCTGCTGAGCCTCTCGCAGGACATGGCGCAGGCGACCAGCAACTCCGAGATGATCAAGCGGACCCGGGCGCTGGCGGCCTTCTCCTCCGCCAAGGAGTACGCCTCGGTCCAGCGCGCGATCATCGCCGCGGCCCTGCCCGGCGGCAACGACAAGCAGCCCCATCTCGACGAGAACGACAAGCAGTTCGGCCGCGCCGCGCTGCGCAAGGAGAGCTCGGCGCTGCGCTCCTTCAAGGCGGTGTACGGGGCGACCGGCAACAACGCCGACGAGCTGACCGCCACGCTCGACGAGGGCAACCCGGAGATCAAGGCCGCCAACACCTACGCGAAGAAGGTGCTGGACAGTCCCTCGGGCATGACCGGCACCGCGCGCCGTTCCTACCTGGACTGGTACGACCAGAGCTCCACCAAGATCCAGGCGATGAAGACCATCGAGGAGACCCTCCTCAGCGACATGGAGGGCAAGGCCCGCGAGCTCCGCGACGAGTCGAAGCGCGAAGCGATCATCAGCGGTGCGCTCATCCTGCTGGTGCTCGGTGTCTCGCTCGTCGGTGCCTTCGTCGTCGCCCGGTCGATGATCCGTTCGCTGCGGCGGCTCCAGGACACGGCCACGCGCGTGGCCCAGGACCGGCTGCCCGAGCTCGTCAAGCAGCTCTCCGAGGCCGACCCGCAGGACGTGGACACCTCGGTCGAGTCGGTCGGTGTGCACTCCCGGGACGAGATCGGCAAGGTGGCCGCGGCCTTCGACGACGTGCACCGCGAGGCCGTCCGCCTCGCCGCCGAGCAGGCCCTGCTCCGGGGCAACGTCAACGCGATGTTCACCAACCTCTCGCGTCGCAGCCAGGGCCTCATCCAGCGTCAGCTCTCGCTCATCTCCGAACTGGAGTCGCGCGAGGCCGACCCGGACCAGCTCTCCTCGCTCTTCAAGCTCGACCACCTCGCGACCCGTATGCGCCGTAACGGCGAGAACCTCCTCGTCCTCGCGGGTGAGGAGCCGGGCCGCCGGTGGACCCGCCCCGTCCCGCTGGTCGACGTGCTCCGTGCCGCCGCCTCCGAGGTGGAGCAGTACGAGCGCATCGAACTGGCCGCGGTGCCCGCCACCGAGGTCGCGGGCCGCGTGGTCAACGACCTCGTGCACCTGCTCGCCGAGCTGCTGGAGAACGCCACGTCGTTCTCCTCGCCGCAGACGAAGGTCCGGGTCACCGGTCACGCGCTGCCCGACGGGCGGGTGCTGGTCGAGATCCACGACACCGGCATCGGCCTCTCCCCCGAGGACCTCGCCGCGATCAACGAGCGGCTCGCCTCGCCGCCCACCGTGGACGTCTCGGTCTCCCGCCGCATGGGTCTGTTCGTGGTCGGCCGGCTGTCCCTGCGTCACGGCATCCGGATCCAGCTGCGGCCCTCCGACTCCGGTGGCACGACCGCGCTGGTCATGCTGCCCGTCGATGTCGCGCACGGCGGCAAGCAGCCGGCCCCCAAGCAGGCACCCGGGCAGCAGTCCGGCGCTCCGGGCGGTCTGCTCGCCGGTGGCCCGGCAGGCGCGGGCAACGGCTCCCGTCCCGGCCTCGGCGGCGCCCCGTCCGGCCCGGCCGGCCGTCTCGCCTCGGGTCCGGGCGCCTCGCGCGGTCAGGTCGGTGCGGGCTCCGCGCCGCGTGCCGCGCTGCCCTCGCGCGACGGCGGTCCCCGCCACCAGCAAGGCCAGCCGAACCAGCAGGGCCAGCAGAACGCCGGATTCCAGTCCGCCGGGCTGTCCGGCACCGGCCCGCAGGACGGTTCCCGCCCGGAGCCGCAGCGTCAGGGCGGCGGCCTCGCCGGCGCCTTCGGCAACGGCGCCCGCCTCGGCGCCCGCGGCCAGGGCGACGGACCGGGCCGTCCGGAGTCGGGCCGTCCCGACCTGTTCGGCCAGAACCGGCAGGACCAGAACCGCCAGGACCAGAACCGGCAGGACCAGAACGGCCCGCAGGGTCCGAACGGCCCCGGCGCCCCCTGGCAGCCCTCGCAGCCGCAGCAGTACCCCGCCGGCCAGGGCGGCTTCCAGCAGCCCGTCGGCCAGGGCGAGCCGGAGCGCCGGCTTCCCCCGGCCGGCGGCCCGCGTGCCGAGCTGCCCGGTGGCAACCCTCAGCCGCAGCGTCCGCAGACCACCAGCTGGGGCGCCCAGGACCCGTCCGCGCCGCGCCGTACTCCGCTGGATGCCCCGCGCGGTCATGAGGAGCCCGAGTCCACCGGCCAGTTCCAGCGGCCGATGAGCCCGCCGCTCAACCCGCGGGCGCCCATGGACGACAGCCGGGGCCCCGGCTCCACCGCCGAGTTCGCCCGCCCGGACTTCTCGGCTCCGGCCCCGCAGGCCCACGCCCCGCAGGACCTGTCCCAGGACCCGGCGAGCACCGCGCAGTTCGCCCGTCCCGACTTCGGCGGACCGCAGCCCGTCCGGCCGCAGGACCAGGGCCTGCCGGCCCCGCGTCAGCGCGGCCGGGACGACGAGGACTTCGGTGCCCCGCGCCCGCCCGCCGGCGACGCGCAGTACCGCCCGGTGCTGCCGCCGCAGCCGCAGCCCGAGGCGCTGCCTCCGGCGGCCGGGCCCGGGGACGGTCGTACACCGCTGTACGACACCCTGGAGACGAACTGGTTCCACGGCCCGCAGCAGGGCGGCCAGCAGCCGTCCGCCGAGCCCCAGGCACCCTCGCCGCTCCCCCAGCAGCAGGCCCCGGAGCCTTCCGCTCCCGCGGCGCCGCGCCTCGGCGGAAGCGACCCGGGCAGCCCCACAAGTTCCTGGCGCCCCTCGCCGAACGACGAACTCGTACGGCAGGCGGAGCGGGTCAAGAAGCCCGCGGCAGGCGGAGTCACCACTTCCGGACTGCCGCGCCGGGTACCTCGCGCCAACCTGGTGCCGGGTACCGCTCAGCAGCAGAACCATCAGTCCGGTCCGCAGGTGTCACGCGCCCCCGATGATGTACGCGGGCGGTTGACCAATCTCCGCCGGGGCATCCAGCAGGGGCGGCAGGCCAACAACAGCCAGTCGACCGGCAGTTTCCCACTCGGCCCCACTCACCAGCAGGAGCGTTAGTTGAGCCCGATGAGTCAGGCCGCGCAGAATCTGAACTGGTTGATCACCAACTTCGTGGACAACACCCCCGGGGTGTCGCACACGGTGGTGGTCTCCGCCGACGGACTCCTGCTGGCCATGTCCGAAGGATTCCCCCGTGACCGCGCCGACCAGCTGGCCGCCGTCGCCTCCGGGCTGACCTCGCTGACCGCGGGCGCGTCCCGGATCTTCGAGGGCGGCGCCGTCAGCCAGACCGTGGTGGAGATGGAGCGCGGGTTCCTCTTCCTGATGTCCATCTCGGACGGGTCCTCACTGGCCGTCCTCGCCCACCCGGACGCCGACATCGGTCTGGTGGGGTACGAGATGGCTCTGCTGGTCGACCGTGCGGGTACCGTCCTCACCCCCGACCTCCGTGCCGAGCTCCAGGGCAGCCTGCTCCATTAGGCGGCCATGGATCGATGACAGACTCGATTGCCCCAGGTAACGCCCTCAACCCTCGCCCGTCCGGCCGCTTAGAGCCCCCCACCGGCCCCTTCAGACGGCAAGCCGACGTACTGCTGTCACGCCCGGAGGATTCATGACCCCGCCACCCGCCTCACCCGATCCGTACGGCGCACTGCACCACGCGTCGTACGACGGTGAAGGCGACCAGCCACTGGTCCGCCCGTATGCCATGACCGGTGGCCGGACCCGGCCGCGCTACCAGCTCGCCATAGAGGCACTGGTCTCCACGACGGCCGACCCCGCGCATCTGGGGACCCTGCTCCCCGAGCACCAGCGGATCTGCCACCTCTGCCGTGAGGTCAAGTCGGTGGCCGAGGTCTCGGCGCTGCTGTCGATGCCGCTCGGTGTGGCCCGGATCCTCGTCGCGGACCTGGCGGAAGCCGGCATGGTGGCCATCCACCAGCCGGGCAATGGAGAGACCGGCGGCGCGCCGGATGTGACACTGCTCGAAAGGGTGCTCAGTGGACTTCGCAAGCTCTAGCGGCGGTGCGGCCCGGGCCACCACCTCGGCGAAGATCGTGGTGGCAGGGGGCTTCGGCGTGGGCAAGACCACGTTCGTCGGTGCCGTCTCGGAGATCAACCCGTTGCGTACGGAAGCCGTGATGACGTCCGCGTCCGCGGGCATCGACGACCTGACGCACACCGGGGGCAAGACCACCACGACGGTGGCGATGGACTTCGGTCGCATCACCCTGGACCAGGACCTGATCCTGTACCTCTTCGGTACGCCCGGACAGGACCGCT